>DATBXZ010000083.1:0-5272 GCA_036513995.1 Solirubrobacterales bacterium
GTGAACGCGACGCTGGACGCTTCGTCGAGGACCGTCATCAGGGCGACGGCGCCGCGACCGACGGGACCGAAGACCTGGGCCACGAGGACCGAGAGCGCGAGCCGAGTTCCCTGTGCCGCGTAGCTGGCGACGGTCAGCCCCGCGATGCCGCCCCGCCGCAGTCGTCCCGGGGCGGCCGCGAATGCGGTCTCGGCGGTGGCGCTCACGTCAACCCCCGCCGCCGGAGCTCAAGGAAACCGCCTCGGCGTCCGATATGACTTTCGGAGCAGCCGCTCCGACGGAGAGCCGTGATGCCCGATATCGACCCCATCCCCCTCGTCATCGTGGTCGCCGCCGCCGCTGTCCTCTGGCTGGGAGTGGCAGCGACGGTCCTTGCCGTCTGCCGTACCGCGGCGCAAGGCGACCGGAATATGAGCGAGCTCGACGACCTTGTCGCGAATGCCGGCCTGATGGACCGCCTCATCTCACAGGCCCCGGCGCCCGAGCACGTGTCCCACCGTACGCAGCAGGATCTTGACGTCGCCCCAGAGCGACCAGTTGGCCACGTACAGGTAGTCGATCGCTCCCATTTCGCTTAGCGGCACCCGCGCCGGCCCGAGGATCTGCCAGGGGCCGGTCATACCGGGCATCAGTTCCAGCCGGCGCCGGTACCAGCCGGTGACGTGACGGTCCTCGTCGACTACCAGCGGGCGCGGGCCGACCAAGCTCATCTCCCCCCGAACGACGTTGAAGAGCTGCGGCAGCTCGTCCAGGGCGGTCTTGCGCAGGAAGTGACCGACCCGGGTCACCCGTGGGTCGTCGGCGATCTTGAACAGGCCCTCCTGGGCTTCGTTGCGGTCGCGAAGGGAGTCCTTGAGCGCATCGGCGCCATCGACCATCGTGCGGAACTTGAAGAGCTCGAAATGCTCGCCGCGACGGCCGACCCGCTTCTGCTTGAAGAAGACCGGGCCGCGACTGTCCAGCTTGATCGCGATCGCGATCGCGATCATCACCGGCGCCACCGCGAGCAGCCCCAGGGTGGTGCCGACCAGGTCGAACACGCGCTTCACCATTGCCGAGGAGCGGCTCAACGTGAAGCGCTTGATCCCCATCAGGGTGACACCGTGGAGATCGTCGAACTCGACCGAGGAACCGACCACCTCGAGCAGGCGGGGCAGCACGCTGACCTTGACCCCGACCGCCTCCAGCGTGCAGACGAGGTCGAGCATGCGCTCCGGCTCGACCCGGTCGGGGGCGACGATCGCCCTCTGCACGTCGAGCGAGCGGGCGAGGTCGCGGATCTCCGTCACCCGCGAGGCCGAGAGCGCGTCGGTCGACCAGGACGACCAGGCCGAGTGGTCGCCGGGGTCGATGTCGGCCACGAGTTCGGCCTTGATCCCATGGTTGTCGGCGAGCTTCGACTTGATCGTCTTCGCCGCCCGGCGGTCGCCGATGAAGAGGCAGCGCTCCGGAGAGGCCACGCTCAGAGCCAGGCTGCGCGCGGTCCAACGCCCCAGCGCCAGGAAGACGAACAGCATCGCCCAGAGCAGCAGGGCCTCCCCGCGCGTCAGCGTCCCACCGGCGACGACGAAACCGCCGGCGAGCCAGGCGCAGAGGGCGCCCAGCGTGGCCACGTGGAAGAGCTTCGGCGCCTCGTCGATGGTCGTCTTGTGCAGCAGCGAGGCGTCGCGGTCGTAGAGGCCGACGATCTTGGCCCCCACCAGCATTGCCAGAACCCCGGCGAGGCTCACCCAGGTGAGGCGCAGCGACCGCGAGGCAGCCAGCGAAAGCGTGCTGAGCGCTAGCAAGACGGCGAAGATGTCTGCGGCGAAGAGGGAGCGACGGAAGAGCTGGTCGCGGCGAATGGAGCCGGTGGCGGCGCCCTCGTCCGCGCTGCGCAGCGCCGCGGCGGTCTCGAGATGGAGGTCCACCGGCGCCGCGGCCGCGGCGCCTTCGAACTTCGCCTCGGCATGGACTCCGCCGGTATCGGTGCGGACGCCGCCGCTCACCGCGCCGGCACCGCCTCGACCGGCTCGCCCCCGAGCGCCAGGATCCCGGTGCCGAGCCCCCGCTCGGGGTCGAGGATGAGATCGACCGCTTCGCCGCGCGACCTCACCCCGAGTTTCGTGAAGGCGGAGGAGAGGTGGCTCTTGACCGTGCTCTCGGCGACGAACAGCCGCTCGGCGATCTGGCAGTTCATATACCCCATCACGACCAGGCCGAGGATCTGTTTCTCGCGGGGCGAGAGCCTCGCCGGTTCGACCTGGCGGGCCAGGGCCCGGGGGACGCAGACCTGGCCCGAGCGAACCGCTTCCAGACAGGGAAGGAAGTGCGAGTCAAGCTGCTCCTCGAGGAGGATGCCGACGACCCCCGCGGCGAGGGCGTTCCTCAACTCGCCGGGGCGCATCTTGGCGCAGACGAACACCACCGGGGCCTCGGGCAGAGCTTCCCGCAGCGGCGGCAACTGCATTGCCACCGCCGCGGTGAGGGTTCCCTCGGCGAAGGCCACGACCGCCGCCGGCGATTCCCCCTCCAGCTCCTCGACCAAGTCGACGAACCGGAGGTCCAGGTCCGGTGCATCCAGCCTCGCCGCCATCTCGCCGGACTCGCTGCTGGAGACGATCGCGACGACCTTGGATTTGGCCCCCGCGGACTCCGCTTCAGCGGATGTCACCTGCTGCACATGTCCCGGCACGCACCTCCCAACGTAGGCAGCAAGCGGAACTTTCGTGAGGACAAACAGTAATTTTTTGTAACGCTCGAAAGACTTACCATCCCGCTTCCGTGGCGTTCGCGAGGGTCACAATTCCGTTACTCCCCTTAACGACAAAGAGGCCAGCAGCCCAATGGCTGCCGACCTCAAGCGACCCTCCCGCCTTAGCGTGGAGAAACTCTGCCGCCCACTCACTCCCCGAACGAGCTGGTGCAGGGTGTGAGAGAGATGTTGCTTCGTTTCGCGATCAGGGGTTGGACTGGCACCCAGCGGCCGGATTGCTCGGCCCGGCGGTGTAGCCACCGGGGAGATTCGCCGGGTATCCGGCGTCTCCACCCGAACCACCGAGACAAGCCGCGGTCAGCTCCTGCAGGTCGCCGTAGTCGACGATGCGGGGTGCCTCATAACCCTGATGGGTCTTGCTCTGATCCATGTCTGGGTCGCTCCTTGCTTTCTTGACCACGCCCAACCTCGTCGCCTTTCGCGACACCCAAAGATTGGCTGTGGATTCCCCTCAAAAGGGTAGAGAGCCGCGCTGCATGTTCAAGGGGGAAAAAAGTTGTAGACCCTTCAAGGGGTCCCAACCGCGACGCGCGCATCGGCAAGCATCGCCGGCTCGGGGAGGATCGCCCCTTTACCGAGAGATCGCAGCCAGAGCTCGGCATTGAGCAGCCGCCAGACCAGCCACATCCAGCGGAATGGATCAAGCCGGGGCCCGTTCCCCTCGAAGAGCGCGCGGCGCATCCCGGCGAGGTCGACGTAGGCGCCCAGCTCGGCACCAGGGTCAGTGAGCACGGCGCGCAGCGCCGCTCGGTCGGGCCCGTCGAGACTGGAGACGATCAGTGACTCGAAGAGCGCCTTGGCCGGGCGCAGCCGGACCGAGTCCGGGAGCAGGCCCGCCATCGCCTCACGCAGGACTGGCCGGTTGAAGCGCGGGTCGAGGGTCGCCTCCGGCGGCTGGCGCAGGCAGAGCTCGACCAGGTCGAGATCGAGCATCGGGTGGCGCTCCTCGAGCCCGGCCAGGGCAGCCCGGCGCCGCTGGTGCTCGAAGACGCCGACTCCCTCGATGCCGTAGGCGATGCCATGGGCGGCGAAGGCCCACCAGCGTGGGCCGTCGAGCCGCTTCCAGGCAGCGGGGTCGTCGGAGCGGGCAAGGTCGGCGAGGGCCGGCCGCAGCAGCCACGGCGGGGCCTGGCGCCGGGTGGAGAGCCCGCGCATCCACATCTGCGGGCCGTGGGGCAACGCGCCCTCGAGGACGAGGCGCCCGGCCATTGCCGCCTTGACCCGGCGGCCGACCCGGTCGGCTCCCGGCAGCCGGCCAGCCAGATCGAATACCTGCCCCGGCCGGCCGGCGAGAAGCCGGTCGGCCAGCAGGTAGGCACGAGGGCCGAACAGCTCGTCGCCACCGTCCCCGTCCAGCATCGTCCCCACCCCGCGCTCGGCGGCGGCCCGCATCAACGGCAGCGCCCAGAAGTCCCCCCAGCCGAGCAGGGGCGTGCGCCAGGCGGAGAGGTGCTCGAGAGCACTGGCGACCAGCCCTCCCGGCCGCACCTCGGCGGTCAGCCCAGTCAGCCCCAGCGCCTCCCGCAGCTCGGCGATCAGGGCCGTCTCGTCGGCGGCCGGGTGCTCGGGGAAGGTCGCGGAGCAGGCGAGCAGGCGCTCTCCCCCGAGGGCGGCAATCGCGGCCGAGTCGAGGCCGCCGCTCATCAGCACCCCGGTCGCGCCCGCGCCGGCGAGCCGCCGCTCGACGGCCAGCTCCATCCCCTCCCGCACGCGTCCCGCCAGCCCCTCCGCCGGCAATGGCTCGCGGAAGCGCGGCGCCCAGTAGCGGCGCACCCGACTGCCGGCGGGCCCGAGCTCGACGACCTCGCCCGGCCCGAGGCGCCGGATGCCCTCGTAGAGGGTCCCGGTCCCTGGACGGTTGCTGACCGCGATCCAGTGTGCAACCCCCGCCCGGTCTGGCGCCGGCGTCGTCCGCAGCAGCGCCAGCAGCTGGCGGATCTCACCCGCGAAGCGCAGCGTGGGACCCTCCTCGTGCAGGAACACCGGCCTCACCCCGAGCTGGTCGCGGGCAAGCAGCCCCTCGCCGCGCTCGCGATCCCAGACGAGCAGGACGAAGTCCCCGCGCAGGCGCTCCGGCAACCCCCAGCCCCAGCGCCGGTACCCCGCCGCCAGCAGCTGCTCCACGTCCGTGCCCGTGGCCTCCTCTCCGAGCTCGGCGCGGATCTCAGCGGCGTTGTCGAGGCAGCCGTCGAGCAGGCAGAGGGGCTCGGTTGCGGCGGTCGGGCCCGAATAGGCGAGCGTCAGCGACCCGCCGGCGACGGTCGTGGTCCGATACGGGCGCAGGGCATCCGCCGGAGCGGGGCCAGAGCCCCCCCCGGGGCTGAATATGCCTGCCAGCCAGCGACTCATGGCCCCTCCTCCAACCGCGCCTCGATCGCGGCGGCAAGCGCGGCCGGGTCGACCTCGGGGCCGAAGACGACGCGCTCGACCCGCCGGCGGGCGATGATCGCGCAGACCTCCAGCAGTCCCGCCAGCCGCTCGGGCGAGGCGAGCAGGAGGTTGAAGGTCGAAGAGAGC
>DATBXZ010000084.1:0-2270 GCA_036513995.1 Solirubrobacterales bacterium
GGGTTGCGTCGATCAGGACCGCCGCCGCGTAGCCGATCCCTGCCTCTTTCATGAAGAAGATCGAGCTGGTGGTGAAGGCGAGGAAGGCAGCGGCGAGGCAGAGCGCGGCGGCGCTGATCACCCTGCCGGTGCGGGCGATCCCGCGGGCGACCGCCTCTTCGTTCGAGAGGCCGGAGTCGTGCAGCTCTTTGATCCGGGCGAGGACGAGGACGGCGTAGTCGGTCGAGAGGCCGAAGATGACGGCGAACATGACGACGAGGGTCGAGGTCTCCATCGCTTTCGGGCCGTTGTAGCCAACCAGTCCGTCGAGCAGGCCCCACTGGAACGCGGCGACGATAACCCCCACCGTCCCCGCCAGGGTGAGCAGGTTCATGATCAGCGTCTTCAGTGGCAGCACCACCGACCCGGTCAGCATGAACAGCAGCAGCAGTGTGGTCAGCACGATGATCCCGATGACCAGCGGCAGGTTGCGGCCGAGGCTTTCCTTCAGATCGAGGAATTCGGCGGTGTAGCCGGAGACCAGGATCGGCGCCGGCCCGCTCATCGCGCGGATCGTCCGCACCGTGTCCTGCGCTTCGTCGCTGAGCGCGCTACCCGCTTTGCCGCGCAGGCCGAAGTTGGCCAGCGCCAGGTTCGGGGCCACGCGCTGGAAGGGCACCGGGGATTCGATGCCCGCGAGCGAGCCGATGCGCCGCGAGAGGCGCCGCAGTTGGACGTTGCTCGCACGCCCGTCGACGGTGACCGAGACCGGGACGCCGAGCGAAGCCGGGTAGTCGCGGTTGACCGTCGCCACGACTTCGCGCGACGGTTGCCCGGCGGGAGAGCTGTCGGTGCCAGGTACGGTCAGGTTGATCCCGAGCGTTGGGAGCGCGAGCAGGAGAAGCAGGGCCGCGCTGCCGATCGCCACCGCGACCGGGCGGCGCATCACGCCGTTGGCCAGCCTGTACCAGCCGTCCGATTCGTCGGCGACTGAGCGGCCGCGCCGCAGCGAGAGGGCGTTGACTCTCTCGCCCAGCAGGGCGAGCAGCGAGGGCACGAGCAGCAGTGCGCCGAGCGCGGAGAAGATTGCGACGATCGCGCCACCGGCGCCGAGCGAGTAGAGGAAGCGCTGCGGCAGCAGCGTCAGCGCCGCCATCGCAGCCGCAACCGTGAGGCCTGAGAAGACGATCGTGCGCCCGGCGGATTCGACCAGGCGGCGGTGCGACTCGCGGCTCGGCCCGTCGCGCTCGAGCTCCTCGCGGTAACGGGTCACCATCAAGAGGCCGTAGTCGACGGCCAGCCCGAGCCCCATCGCGGTGGTGATGTTGAGCGCGAAGACCGAGGTATCGACGAACTCCGACATCACCCGCAGGACGAGGAAGGTCCCGCCGACCGAGACCATCCCCACCAGCAGCGGGATCGATGCCGCGACGACACCGCGGAAGACGACCAACAGCAGCAGGGCGAGCAGCGGGAAGGCGATCAGCTCGGCCCGGATCAGGTCGGAGTGGACCGTGTCGTTGACCTCGTTGAACCCGGCGGCGAGGCCGCCGACGGTGACCGTGTACCTGCCTGATTCGAGCCGTTCGGAGGCCTCGTCGGCGGCATGAGCGAGGTCCTGCACATCGATGCTGGAGAAGTGGGCGGTGATGAGGAGGGAGCTGCGATTGGGGGCGATCAGCTGCGGTGGGCCGCCGGCAAGCGGGTTTTCGACGCTCGACGCGTCGTCGAGCGAGTGCAGCGTGCGGGCGACCCGTCGCGCTTCCCTCTGCAGCGTCGGCGCGTGCAGCGCGAGGCGCTTCTGCCCGGCCGGCGGAGTGATCCGCACGACGATCGCCGGAATGCTCTCGCTGCCGGTCTTTTCAATCAGCAGGTTCTGTTGCTGTTGGCTCTGGGTGTCCGGGTCGCTAAACCCGGCTGCCTTCAAGTGCTGCTCGACGTCGCTGCTGAAGGCGAAGGCGAGGATGGTGAAGATGCCGACCGCCGCGAGGACCTTCTTCGGGTGCTTCCAGGTCAGGTCGGCGATCCGTGTCACGACTCGTTCGAGCATCTTCGGCGCTGGGGCACCGAACAGTGACCTTTGTCACCTATCTCTACTGCTCGTAGAGCTTGACGACGCGAACCGTGCCGTCGGGTGCCGCATCAACGCAGAGATTGCAGAGGACGCACTCGTCGAGGTTCTCCTCGACCACCTCGACCTGGCCGCCGGCGTCCTTGAAGATGTCAACGGGGCAGACTTCCTCGAGCTTGGCGGCGAGGGTGGCGTCGCCGGCTACGGAGGCGTCGACCTC
>DATBXZ010000085.1:0-6065 GCA_036513995.1 Solirubrobacterales bacterium
GGATCGGGCGGGCGACCGCCGAACTGATGGCAGCCGAGGGCGCGAAGGTGCTGATCAACGACCTCGACGGCGACGTCGCCGAGCAGACCGCGTCCGAGATCGACGCCGAGACCGCGGTCTTCGGCGGCGACCTGACCAAGGAGGGCGCCTGCGACGAGATGGTCGCGGCGGCCAACGAGGCCTTCGGTGCGGTCGACATCGTCGTCAACAACGCCGGCTACACCTGGGACGGCGTCGCCCACAAGATGACCGACGAGCAGTTCCAGGCGATGCTCGACATCCACACCGTCGTCCCCTTCCGGGTCGCCCGCGCGCTCGCCCCGCACTGGCGTGAGGCCGCCAAGGCCGAGCGCGGCGAAGACAAGGAGGTCTTCCGCAAGCTGATCAACGTCTCCTCCACCTCGGGGACAATGGGCAACGCCGGCCAGGTCAACTACTCGGCCGCGAAGATGGGCGTCGTCGGCGTCACCAAAACCCTCGCCAAGGAGTGGGGCCAGTTCAAGATCAACGTCAACGCGGTTGCCTTCGGCTTCGTCGACACCCGCCTTACCGCCGCCAAAGAGGAGGGTGGCGAGATGACCGCCCCCAGCGGCGAGAAGATCGAGCTCGGCATTCCCGAGCAGATGCGGGCGATGGCCTCGGCGATCATCCCGGTCGGCCGCCCCGCCTCGCCCGAGGAGGCCTCCGGTCCGGTCCTCTTCCTCGCCTCGCCGCTGGCCAACTACGTGCACGGCCAGGTCCTCAACGTGACCGGCGGCATGTTCGGCGGGATGTACACCTGAGCGACACGGAAGCAAGCCGCAGGCCGCCCCGCTACCTCGACCTGGCGGACAAGGTCTGGCCAGCGCTCTGGCGCTCCGCGGGCGCCCACACGTTCCTCTACCGGAGGACGGGTGGGCGCCTCGGCCACTCGATCCCCGGCGTGGGAGGCAAGATGCTCCTACTCGACCACGTCGGGGCCAAGAGTGGCGTCGAGCGCACCACGCCGCTGCTCTACGTCCGGGACGGCGAGGACATCGTCGTCATCGCCTCCAAGGGCGGCTTCCCCAAGCACCCGGCCTGGTACCACAACCTCCTCGCCAATCCCGACACCACGATCCAGGTCGGCTCCCACGTGTTGCCGGTCCGCAGCCGGGTCGCCAAGCCAGCGGAGCGCGAGCGCCTCTGGGCGCTGGCCGTCAAGGCCTACCCCGGCTACAGGGACTACGCCGTCCGCAGCAAGGGCCGCGAGATCCCCCTAGTTGTCCTCGAGCCCCGCTAACCCTTCGGGCGGCGCTCCTCGGCAACCGGAGTGCCCTCGTCGTTGGCGATCGCGTCCGGCGGCCAGGGGCCGGCCCAGTTGTCGCGGGCGCCGTCGATCGTGATCGTCGTGCCTGAGTAGAAGTCGCCCGCGGGCGAGGCCAGGTAGGCGACCAGCCAGGCCATCTCCTCGGGCCGGCCGGCGCGGCCGATCGGGATCGAGCGCTCGAGGTTGTCGACGACGACCTGCGGATACTTGGTCAGCAGGGTCTCGGTCGCGAACTGGCCGGCGGCGAGGGCCACGGTCTTGATCCCGAAGCGCGCCCACTCGATCGCCAGCGTCCGCATCATGTTCTCGACCGCGGCCCGGGCGGCGCCGGAGTGGACCATCCCCGGCATCCCGTTGTGCGGGGAGAGGGTGACGCTCAACACCTTGCCGCCGCCCTGCGGGATGAAGGCCTTAGTCGCGGCGGCATGGGTCATCAGCCAGGTGCCCTGGACGTTGAGCTCGATCACGGTGCGGAAGCCCTTCGGGGTGATCGCCTCGGCCGGGCTGAGGAACTGGCCGCCGGCGTTGTTGACGAGCACGTCGAGGCGGCCGTGGCGCTCCAGCAGGGCGTCGAAGAAGCGGCCGACCGGCTCCTCCTCACGGATGTCGAGGGTCTCGTGCTCGAAGCTCCCGGCCAGCCCGGCGGCCAGTGCCGCCGTCTCCGCCAGCGGCTCCTCGCGGCGCCCGCAGGCGACGACGGTGGCGCCGAGACGGGCCAGCTCCAGTGCCGTCTCGCGCCCGAGGCCGCTGCCGGCACCGGAGACCGCGCAGACCTGGCCCGCGAGCAAACCGTCCC
Source organism: Solirubrobacterales bacterium (assembly GCA_036513995.1). Classification (GTDB taxonomy): domain Bacteria; phylum Actinomycetota; class Thermoleophilia; order Solirubrobacterales; family 70-9; genus VAYN01. The sequence continues at coordinate 2,085 of DATBXZ010000085.1, forward strand.
GGAACACCTGCGAATGCGAGCTTTCAGCCATCGGCGCGCAGCCTATAGGCGACCTCTTCTGCGTAATGTCAACCGCGATGAAGGTTCAGGTGGAGGCACAGCCCCTGCACGAGCCGCTCGCCGGGGGCACGCCGGGAGCGACCGTCGTCGTCGAGCCGATGGTCGCCGGCCACTGCGATTTCCCGGTGCCGATGATGGAGAGCCCCGGGGGACGCTTCCTCAGCCTGAAGCTGCTGCGGGCGCTGCTCAGCGGCAAGCCGGCGCGGACGATCCCGATACCGGCCTTCCTGATCCGCCACCCCAGCGCCGGCGCGATCCTGGTCGACACCGGCCTGCACCCGTCGATCGCCACCGACGGCAGGGAGAACTTCGGCCGGCTCGGCGAGCGCTTCGCCCATCCGCAGCTGCAGGGAGGCGAAGACGTGCCGGCCCAGTTGCGCAAACGCGGTCTCGACCCGGGCGAGATCCCGGTCGTGCTGATGACCCACCTGCACAGCGACCACACCTCGGCGATCTCGGAGTTCTCGCAGTCGACCTTCGTCGTCAGCGCGACCGAGTGGGAGGCCGCCGCGACCGGCCCCCGCCCCACTCTCAACGGCTACCGCCGGGCCCACATCGACTACGCCTTCGACTACCGCACCGTCGACTTCGATCGCGCCGGGATCGACTCCTACGCCAGCTTCGGCCGCACCTTCGACCTCTTCGGGGACGGCTCGATCCACCTCGCCTTCACCCCCGGCCACAGCGCCGGGCACATGTCGGTCGTCTGCCGCCTCGAGCAGGACGACTTCGTGATCGGCGGCGACGCGATGTACGTGCTGGCCCAGCTCGACGGCGAGGCGCCGCCGCCGCCACGACCCGCCGACGCCCACAACCTCCGCCGCTCGCTGCAGGAGCTGCGGCTCTTCCACACTCAGTTTCCGGGCGCGACGATCACACCGGGGCACGATCCGGACTTCTACGCCCGGATCGGCTCGCGCTACGAGTAGCGAGCCCCTCGTACATCTCCCGCACCTCGGCGAAGATCTCCGCCGCCACCTCGAGCTGGCGCTCGCGGCCGGGCGCGGGCTCGACCGCGAACGTCATCGGCTTGCCGAACTCGACGGTGACCTTGGGGAAGTGCAGCCGTTTCCAGCCGCGCACCCGGGCCGAGCCGTGGATCGCGACGGGGACGATCGGCGCTCCGGACTCCAGGGCGATCCGCCCGATCCCCGGTTTCGGCTCGCCCAGTTGCTGTGAGCGCGAGCGGCCGCCCTCGGCGTAGACCAGCAGCATTTCCTCCTGGTCGAGCAGCTCATAGGCGGTCTCGAATGCCTCCTCGTCATGCTGGCCGCGGCGGACCGGGAAGACGCCGCCGTGCTTGTAGATGTAGGTGAGGACGGGCGGGCCGAACATCTGCGATTTCGCCATGAAGCGGATCTTCCGCCGCAGGTAGACACCGGCGAAGAAGTGGTCCATCTGGCTGAAGTGGTTGGGGGCGAGGACCAGGGCGCCGTCGCGCGGCACGTTCTCGACCCCGATCGCCCGCACCCGGTAGATCAGCAGGGTCGGCAGGGTGAGGACGAGGCGGGCGAAGGTGTAGGTCCAGCCGACACCCCTGCGGGCGGCCTCGTGGAACTGGGCGAAGTACTCCGCCGGCCGCGGGTCCTTGTAGGTCTGGGGCCTCATCTCAGCCATCAGAAACGCTACCCCGAAGGTCGCGCCCAGTTGCGCGAGCGCTCCAGCGCCCGCCGCCAGCCATCCAGCAGGGACTCGCGCTCGTCGGCGCTCATCCGCGGCTCGTACCGGCGCGCCGGGCACCACATCTCCCCCACCTGCTCGCGGGTCCAACGGCCGCTCGCGATCCCGGCCAGGTAGGCGGCCCCGAGCGCGGTCGTCTCGGCGATCTCCGGCACCACCACCGGGGCGCCCAGGACGTCGGCCTGGAACTGCATCAGCCAGCTGTTGGCGACGGCGCCGCCGTCGGCCTTCAGCACCTCCAGGCGCTCGCCGGCGGCGGCCTCCTGGGCGCGGACCGCGTCGACGGCCTGGAAGGCGATCGCCTCCAGCGCCGCCCGGGCCAGGTGGGCGCGGCCGCTGCCGCGGGTGAGGCCGACGATCGTGCCGCGCGCGTAGGGGTCCCAGTGCGGGGAGCCGAGCCCGGTCAAGGCGGGGACGAAGTAGACGCCGTCGTTGCCCTCGAGCGAGGCCGCCAGTGCCTCCGTCTCCGCCGCCTCGTCGATGATCCCGAGCCCGTCTCGCAGCCACTGCACGGCGGCGCCGGTGACGAAGATCGAGGCCTCGAGCGCGTAGGCGACTTCCTCTTCGAGCCCCCAGGCGACGGTGGCGAGGAGCCCATCGGGGGGGCGGGGCGCCTCCACGCCGGTGTTGAGGAGGACGAAGCTGCCGGTGCCGTAGGTGTTCTTGGCCATGCCGGGGCGGTGGCAGGCCTGGCCGAAGAGGGCGGCCTGCTGGTCGCCGGCGATCCCGGCCACCGGCACCTCGCCGCCGAACTCGCCGGTCGTCCCAAAGACGTGGGCGGAAGGCAGCGGCTGCGGCAGCCGCGCCGGGTCGACGCCCAGTAGCGCGCACAGCTCCGGGTCCCACTCGAGCCGGCGGATGTCGAACAGCATCGTCCGCGAGGCGTTGGAGTAGTCGGTGACGTGGCGCCCGGTCAGCTTGAACGCGAGCCAGGAGTCGACCGTGCCGAAGACCGCCCGCTCCGCCCGCTCGACGTTCTGCAGCAACCACTCGATCTTGGTCCCCGAGAAGTAGGGGTCGATGGTCAGCCCGGTGCGCTCGCGCACCAGCGCCTCCTGGCCGGCGACGCGCAGCTCGTCGCAACGGCCGGCGGTGCGGCGGTCCTGCCAGACCAGGGCGCGGTGGACCGGCTCGCCGCTGGCCGGGTCCCAGGCGACGACGGTCTCGCGCTGGTTGGTGATCCCGATCCCGTCCAGCTCGGCTCCCTCGATGCCGGCGTCGGCGATCGCCGCGGCGGCCATCCGCCGCGTCACCTCCCAGATCTCGCCGGCATCGTGCTCGACCCAGCCCGGCCGCGGGAAGTGCTGCTCGAACTCCGAGTAGGCACGGCCGGCGACACGCCCCTCGGCGTCGAAGACGAGGCAGGTCGTGCCGGTGGTCCCCTGGTCGATCGCGAGGATCACAACCGGGCCCTAGCCACCCCGGACCCTGCAGCTGCGAGTCAGGGTCGAGGAGAGGGTGCGACCGTCGGCGAAGCCCATCGACGCATGAGCGAAGGGGAAGCTGGCACCGGGGAAGCCGGCGGGTGCTTCGCAGGCGGCGCTGAGATAGCTGCGGCGGCGCCCCTTATATGTGAAATTGCGATGCAGGCTGAGGCTGATCCGCTGCAGGTACCCGTAGCGGTTGAGCGATGCCGGCAGGGCACCGGTCAGGATCGTGCCGTAGGTGCCGCTCGTTTCCCGGATGTGGAAGACGATGATGCGGGTGATCGGGATCGGGTCGGTGCCGTAGACGTGGGCGAGGATCGCCCGCTTGCCGCCGACCACCGCGTTGAAGGCGAGGATGCGCCCGTGGGAGGGTAAAGCCGACTGTTCGGGGAAGGCGACGTCGGCGTCGTAGCTGCCGCCGCCGACCAGGGCCGGGCCGCAATGAGCGAGGGCTTCCGCGGACGACGAGGGGTCTATCTGGCGGCGCTCGCAGACCGGCAGTCCGTTGGCGTCGAGGCGCCCGCCGCGGTTGATCGCGATCGAGATCCGGCGCAGGGCCGGCGGCCGTTCCCCCGAGAGGGTCCGAATCGTGCCCGTTACCTCGACCGAGATCGGTGCCCGCGCGTCGCGCGGCAGGGCGCTGGGAGCGATGCCGCCGCTGAACTCGACGAAGAGGTCGCCGCGTGCGGTCAGCTCCGCCTGGGCCAGCGAGGCGGTCAGGGCGAGGACGGCAGCCGCCGTCGCCAGTGCCCCGATCTGGGTCCGCCTGCTCCTCATCCCCGACCCAGGCTAGCGACGAGACGCGTAGACCCTG
>DATBXZ010000086.1:0-5620 GCA_036513995.1 Solirubrobacterales bacterium
CTCTCGACCCTCGCCGACCACACCGAGCTCGGCTCCGGCTTCCGGATCGCGATGCGCGACCTCGACATCCGCGGCGCCGGCAACCTGCTCGGCGACGAGCAGTCCGGCCACGTCGCCGCGGTCGGCTTCGAGCTCTACTGCCAGATGATCGACGAGGCGGTGGCCGAGGCGGCGACCGGGGAGGACGGCGAGCAACGCCAGGAGGCACCGGAGCCGGTCCGCCTCGACGTCCCCGTCGACGCCTACCTGCCGGCGACCTTCGTCCCCTTCGAGGCGGCCAAGATCGACGTCCACCGCCGCATCGTCGCCGCTCGCGAGCCCGGCCAGCTGCGGGCGATCCGCGACGAGCTCTCGGACCGCTTCGGGCAGCTGCCGCCGCAGGCCGAGAACCTGCTGAAGCTGCAGCAGGCGCGGATCGAGCTGGGCCTGGCCGGCGCCCGCAGCGTCGAGTTCCGCGGCGGCCGGCTCAGCGTCGCCGGGGTCGAGCTGGACTCCGAGGGGGCCGGCGTGCTGGCCGAGCAGGTCGAGGGGGCGGTCTACGAATGGCGCGAGCAGGTGGCCGCCGTGCGGGCCCCCGGCGACCCCGAGGAACGGCTGGCGGCGGTGCTGGCGCTGGCCGCCGGCCTGCGCGAGGCGCGCCGCCCCAGCGAGGCGGCGGCGGCCTGAGCGCCGCCCTGGGCCACCGCCCGGCACGGCTTACTCGTTGGGCCTCTCTTTAGTCGATTTGACTATGCTGCCGACTTCGTGGGAGCGAAACCGGGGCAGAGCAGGAAGTCGGGTCGGCAGCGCCTTGCGCTGGTCGTCTTCGGCGCGCTCTTCGTGGTCCTCTTCGCCGGCTACGCGATCGCCCAGGGCCTCGGGCACCCGAGCGTGCCCTCCGGCGACGTCGCGATCGTCCAGCACGTTCCCGACGACATCGCCACGGTCAGCGAAGCCGACTTCAAGCGTGCCCTGCTGCAGCAGGCCGCCCAGAAAAAACTGAAAAAGATCCCGACGCCGGGCGAAGACGAATACGAAGAACTGAAGTCGGCGGCGCTGGGCGAACTCCTCGAAGCGATCTGGATTCGCGGCGAGGCCGAAGAACTCGGCATCACGGCGACCCCGAAACAGATTGCCGCCGAACTGGCGACGATCAAAAAAACGAGCTTCAAAACCGAAGCCGAATTTCAGAAATTCCTCGCGACCTCGCACTTCAGCAAACAGGACGTTCTCGACCGCGTGAAGCTGCAGATCTTCATCACCCAGATTCAGGAACAGATTTCGAAAGAAGCGCCGGTGCCCTCGAGCTCCGAAATCTCGGACTACTACGACACCGCCAAGGCCACCCAGTACACGACCAAACCGACGCGCGACGTTCGCATCGTCACCAACAAAGACAAAGCGAAAGTCGAACAGGCTAAAGCGCTTCTCGACAAAGACAACTCGCCGGCCAGTTGGGAAAAGGTAGTCGCGAAATACTCCTCGAATCCCAGCGCCAAAAAAGAAGGTGGCCTGCAGAAAGGGGTCTCCGAAGAACTCCTCAAAGGCGCGATCAAAAAGGCGATCTTCGACAGCACCACCGGCGAAGTCATCGGGCCGGTCAACTTCGAAGGCAACTACTTCGTCGTCGAAGTAGTGAAACTGCACCCGGAAGAAGTCAAACCTCTGGCCGAAGTCAGCGCTGAAATCAAAACCCAGCTGACCCAGCAGCTGGCCCAGGAAGTCGTCTCCGAATTCGCCGCAGCATTCCAGAGCAAGTGGCAGTCGCGCACCTTCTGCGCCTCCGGCTTCGAAATCGAACGGTGCGCCAACTACCCGTCGTCGAAGGCCGTCCAAAAAGCACGCGAACCGTACGAGGCTTGCTACGAAGCCAACCCGAAAAAACCGGCGACGGAATGCCCGGCTCCGGTCACCCAGGCCAAACCGGCGATGCCCGGCAGCGTCACGGTCCTCAAACCGGCCGGGGAACCACTGCCGCAGCGGCCCCAGCCCGAAGGGCTCAAAGCGGCCGCCGCGGGCGTGCTTCCCGAAGGCATTCCGCCGACCACCGGCGCCGCCCCTCCCACGGGCGAATAGCCGGTCCGCTAGGGCGGCCTCTAGCCGTCCGGGTCAATAGACTCGCGCGTCCCGTGAGCGTCATCGCCTCCATCCACGCGCGGCAGATCCTCGACTCGCGCGGTAACCCGACCGTCGAGGTCGAAGTCGCGCTCGAGTCCGGCGCCCGCGGCCTGGCCGCGGTTCCCTCCGGCGCCTCGACCGGGGAGTTCGAGGCGGTCGAGCTGCGCGACGGCGGCGACGCCTGGGCCGGCAAGGGGGTCGCGCGTGCCGTCGCCAACGTCAACGGCGAGATCGCGGCGGCCCTGGTGGGCGCCCGCGCCGCCGAGCAGGGCGCCCTCGACCAGACGATGATCGAGCTGGACGGGACCCCGAACAAGGGCCGTCTCGGTGCCAACGCGCTGCTCGGCGTCTCGCTGGCAGCGGCGAAGGCAGCGGCGGTGGACTCCGCGCAGCCGCTCTACCGCTACCTGGCCGAGCTCTACGGCGGCGGTGAGCCGACCTTGTTGCCGGTGCCGATGATGAACGTGCTCAACGGCGGCGCCCACGCCGACAACTCGGTCGACTTCCAGGAGTTCATGGTCGTCCCGGCCGGCGCCTCCAGCTTCTCGGAGTGCCTGCGGATCGGGGCCGAGGTCTACCACGCGCTGAAGAAGTCGCTCTCCTCCCAGGGGCTCTCGACCGCCGGTGGCGACGAGGGCGGCTTCGCTCCCGACCTCGACTCCAACGAGGCGGCGCTGCAGGCGGTCCTGGCCGGGGTCGAGGCCGCCGGCTACGCGCCCGGCTCCGACGTCTTCATCGCCCTCGACCCGGCCACCAGCGAGGTCTTCGAGAACGGTGCCTACGTGCTCGAGCACGAGGGCCGCAGCCTCTCGCCGGCGGAGATGGCCTCCTACTGGGAGGACGCCTGCTCGCGCTACCCGATCGTCTCGATCGAGGACGGCATGGACGAGGAGGACTGGGACGGCTGGAAGCTGTTGACCGAGAAGCTCGGCGAGCGCGTGCAACTGGTCGGCGACGACCTCTTCGTCACCAATCCGGAGCGCCTGCGCCGTGGCATCGAGCTCGGCGTCGGCAACTCGATCCTGGTCAAGGTCAACCAGATCGGCACCCTGACCGAGACCTTGGAGGCGATCCGCATCGCCCGCGAGGCCGGCTACACGGCCGTGATCTCCCATCGCTCGGGCGAGACCGAGGACACGACGATCGCCGATCTGGCCGTCGCCACCGGCGCCGGCCAGATCAAGACCGGTGCCCCCTCGCGCTCGGACCGGGTCGCCAAGTACAACCGCCTGCTCCGGATCGAGGAGGAGCTGGGCGCCGCGGCCGAGTTTCCCGGCCTGCAGGCATTCGTCCAGCGCCGCTCCTAAATGAAGGAATGCGGGGCCCGGCCGCAAAGGACCGGGCATGGCAGCGCGCGCCTACGCCGGGCAGACCCGATCCGCCCCCCGTCGCCGCCCCGCCGCTCGCAAACGGCGTCCTGCGGCTCGCAGGGGCGCCAGTCGCGTCAACTGGGATCGCGTCGGCCGGATCGCGCTGACGGTCGTCCTCGCCGCCGTCCTCTACTCCTACCTGAACCCGGCGATCGACTTCGTCAAGACCTACACGGCGACGACCGCCGCCAAAGCGCAGCTGCACGAACTGCAGCACGAGAACACGAAGCTCCACCGGCGGATCCAGTCCGCCGACGACCCACTCGTGATCGACCGCATGGCGCGAGCGCAGGGGATGGTCGCCGAAGGCGAGACCCCGGTCGTCATCCGCGCCCCCAAGAACTGAGCGGCGCTCCGGGCCGTCGCCATGCTTGACCTCGGCTCCTACCTCCTGGGGGCCGCTGAGCTGGCCCTGGTGGCGCTCTCGCTGGGTTTCAGCGCGTATCGCCTGCGCAGACGCCTGATGCCCTCCTGGGACGGCGCGCCGGCACGTCTCATCGAGGCGATCGTCGCCGTCGCCCTCCTCACCTGGATTTCCGAGCTCCTCGGCACCTTCGGTCTCCTGTACGGCGGCACTCTCGTCGGCGCCTGCGCTTTGGCAGCGGGGACCATCGCGCTTTGGCCGGCGGGTCCTGTCGGTGCGGCATCCCCAACGGTGCTCGGCGGCGGGGCCGCCTCCGCGCCGCGGGGGACCCCCGCCCCACCGCCACCCACCGGAGAGAGGCTTTGGCGGCTGTTGATCATGGTGGGCGTCGTTGCCGTCGTCGTCGGACACTGGGCGATTACGACGAAGCACGCATTGGATCGAGGTGTGTTCAACTTCGACTCCCTCTGGTACCACCTGCCGTTCGCGGCGGATATCGCGCAGAGCCATTCGGTGACCGGGATGCATCACGTGGACACGGTGTTCACGAATTGGTTCTATCCCCAGAACTCGGAGTTGCTCCACGCCGACGGCATGCTGTTGATAGGTCGCGACACGCTGTCGCTGTTCCTCAACTACGGATGGTTGCTGGTGGCTTTCCTGGCTGCCTGGTGCATCGGCAGGCCCTATGGGAGGGGGGACCTCAGCGTTGTCGCGGCGGCGATCCTGCTCGAGGCGCATGTGCTGGTCGTGCGGGAGCCGGGGGCGGCCAAGAACGACCTGATGGCCGCGGCGCTGACCCTGGCGGCGATCGCGATTCTCGTCACCGCCTGGAATGCGACTCGGAGCGAGGAGGGGAGGAGGTCGCTGCCGGTCGGCTGGCCACTCGCCGTCGCCGGGCTGGCGATTGGACTGGCGGCGGGCACGAAGGTCACGGCGCTGGCGATGGCGGCGGCGCTTAGCCTGGCGGTGCTCCTGCTGGCGCCGACCGGGAGAAGGTGGGTCGCCGCCGCATGGTGGTTCTTGCCGGCCCTCCTGGCCGGGGGTTTCTGGTACCTGCGCAACCTGGTCGTCGCCGGCAACCCGGAGCCGGCGATCGAAAGCCTGGGGCCGATCTCCCTGCCGCACCCGGAGCGGCTGCAGATCGGCAGGCCCGACTTCAGCATCGCCCACTACGCCACCGACACCGGCGTCTGGCGCCACTACTTCGTCCCCGGGCTCCACGATGCCTTCGGAGCGCTCTGGCCACTGGTGATCGGGGGAGCGGTCCTGGCGGCTCTCCTGGCGCTGCTGAAGGGGCGAGACCGGATCGTGCGCGCGGCCGGCGCCGTCGTCCTCTTCGGCTTCCTCGCCTACCTCTTCACGCCGCTCAGCGCCGCCGGTGCCGACGGCGCGCCGAAGGCCTTCGGCATCAACCTCCGCTATGTCTACGGCGCCGTGCTGGGAGGGCTGGCGCTGGTGCCGCTGCCGCGCCTCTTCGACGACCGGCGCCGCCAGTGGTGGCTGCTGGGGGCCCTGCTCGTCGTCCTCCTGCTCAGCGATCGGGCCGACGCCGTCCTCCACGATCCCGGCCGCCTCTTCGCCCTGCTCCTGGTCGCGCTCGCGGTGCTCGTCCCCGCGGCGCTGCTGCTGGCCCGGGGGAGGGGCGCCGGCCGCGGCACCGTCGCCGCTGGTTTCGCCGTCCTGGCCCTGGCTGTGGTCGCGATCGGATACCCGGTGCAGCGCCACTACCTCGACGAACGCTTCCGCAACGAGGTCGCCGACGAAAGCATCCCCGGCATGCACCTCG
>DATBXZ010000087.1:0-5010 GCA_036513995.1 Solirubrobacterales bacterium
TCCCACGGTGAAGGGGATGAAGACCTGCTCCGCCGTCCGGGACACAACGTCGATCATGGTGTCCCGGTTATCTGATGATGCAGTGATATCCAAGAAGACCAGCTCGTCGGCGCCCTCGGCGTCATAGCGCTCGGCCAGCTCGACCGGGTCACCGGCGTCGCGCAGCCCGACGAAGTTGGTGCCCTTGACGACGCGCCCGGCGTCGACGTCGAGACAGGGGATGACTCGCTTCAGGACCATCCGCTCAGGCTAGGGCAGCGATGCCCTCGGCGACCGTGAACTTGCGCTCGTAGAGGGCACGGCCGACGATCGCGCCCTCGACGTTGGGGGCCGCCTTGCGGGCGAGGGCCTGGAGGTGCGAGAGGTCGCCGACGCCGCCGGAGGCGATCACCTGGGCCGAAGTCGCGGCGGCGATGCGGTTCAGCTCATCCGTCGCGGGGCCCTCCATCGTCCCGTCCACCTCGATCTCGGTGCAGAGGAAGCGGGCCACCCCGCGCTCACTCAGCTCGGCGACGGCGTCGACGGCGTCGCGGCCGGTGGCCTCGGTCCAGCCGGAGAGCGAGACCTTGCCGCCGCGGGCGTCGACGGAGACGACGACGCGATCGCCGTGCGCCGCCAGCACCTCGTCGAGGAGCTCCGGGTCGCGCAGCGCCGCGGTGCCGATCACGACCCGGGTCGCACCCGCGTCGAGGACGGCGTCGACCGCGACTGCCTGGCGCAGCCCACCGCCGACCTGGATCGGGCACTCGACCGCGGCGGCGATCCGCCGCACGACCTCGAGATTGCGCGGCTCGCCGGCCTTGGCGCCGTCGAGGTCGACCACGTGCAGGAACTCGGCCCCTGCATCCGCCCAGCGCCTCGCCGCGTCGACCGGGTCGGCGTCGTAGGCCGTCTCGCGCTCGTAGTCCCCCTGCAGCAGCCGCACCGCCTGGCCGCCGCGGATGTCGATGGCGGGATAGAGGATCACGCCGCGGTGCTGATCACGCCGGGACGGAGGCGCAGATCCCAGCGAAGTTCGAGAGCAGCCGCAGCCCGGCGGCGCTCGACTTCTCGGGGTGGAACTGGACGCCGAAGACGTTGTCGCGCTCGGCCGCACAGGCGAAGCGGGCGCCGTAGGTGGCGCTGCCGAGCAACTCGGCGTCCGCGGGCCGCGGCGCGAAGCTGTGGACGAAGTAGAACGGCGTCTCGGACTCGATCCCTTCGGTCAGGCGCGACTCGCGTTCCCAGCGCACCGGCGACCAGCCGATGTGCGGGACCTTGAGGCCGGCGGCCTCGAGCTCGGCGACCTCGCCGTCGAGCAGGCCCAGCCCGGCGGCGCCGCCCAGCTCGGTGGTCGAGTCGAAGAGCAGCTGCAGGCCGAGGCAGATGCCGAGGATCGGCACCCCGGCCGCCCGGCGCTCGCCGATCAGCTCGTCGAGACCGCGTTCGCGCACCCGCTCCATCGCCCGCGGGAAGGCACCGACGCCGGGCAGGATCAGGCCGTCGGCGGCGCGCGCCTCGATCGCGTCGTGGGTGATGGTCGCGGTGACGCCGACGTGCTCCAGCGCCTTCTCGACCGAGCGCAGGTTGCCCATCCCGTAGTCGAGGATCGCGATCCGGGTGGTCATGAGCTCAGCGTCCCCTTGGTCGAGGGCACGCCGCTCTCCTCCGGGTCGATCGAGACGGCGACGCGGAGGGCGCGGGCGAAGGCCTTGAAGCAGCCCTCGATCATGTGGTGGGCGTTGGTGCCGTAGCGGACGGAGACGTGCAGGGTCAGCTTGGCGCTGTTGGCGACGGCGCGGAAGAACTCCTCGGCCAGCTCGGTGTCGAAGCCGGCGATCGAGGTGGTCGGCAGGTCGGCGTCGAAGTGGCAGAACGGGCGGCCGGAGATGTCGATCGCGCACTCGGCCAGCGCCTCGTCCATCGGCACCACGGCGGAGCCGTAGCGGCGGATGCCGGCGCGGTCGCCGAGCGCCTCGTCGAGCGCCTGCCCGAGCACGATGCCGACGTCCTCGACGGTGTGGTGGGCGCCGGTCTCGAGATCGCCGTCGGCCTCGACTTTCAGCCCCAGCCGCCCGTGGCGGGCGAGCAGGTCGAGCATGTGGTCGAGGAAGCCGACGCCGGTCGCGGCGCTCGCCTCCCCCCCGTCGAGGTCGAGCGAGAGCTCGATCCGCGTCTCGGCGGTGCTGCGCTCTCTGCTTGCGGTTCTCGCGCTCATCGCCTAATCATCGCTGACTCGCCATGAACGGGGAAGCCCTCGGCGCGGGCGAGAACGTCGGCTTGCGGCGCCAGCGCCGCCGCCGCCGCCGCCGTGATCTCGACCTGGGAGATCCGGCGCCGGAAGGTCGCGGGCCCAAGCGGCCCGGAGAAGCGCCCGGCGCCCCCGGTCGGGAGCACGTGGTTGGAGCCGGCGATGTAGTCGCCGAAAGCGGTTGCCCCGCGACGCCCGACGAAGACGCAGCCGGCGGTCCTCACCCGCTCGGCCATCAGCCCGGCGTCCTCCTCCAGCAGCTCCAGGTGCTCTGGGGCGTAGGCATTCGCCAGCTCGATCGCGGCCTCGACCTCGGGGACCTGGACCAGGGCCAGCGACGCGTCGGTGACCGACGGGCGGGTGGTGGCGGCGGCCTCGGTGGCGGCGGCGACGGCATCGAGCACGTGCTCCTCGACCGCGACGGCGACCAGCGGGCTCTCGGCGCCGTGCTCGGCCTGGGCGCAGAGGTCCAGCGCCGCCCACTCGGGGTCGCTGTCGTGGCCGACGATCGCCATCAGCTCCGAAGGGCCGGCGAGCGAGTCGATGCCGACCGTGCCGGCAACCGCCCGCTTCGCCTCCCGCACCCAGGCGTTGCCGGGGCCGGCGATGACGTCGACCGGGGCGATCGTCTCGGTGCCGTGGGCGAGCGCGAAGATCGCCTGGGCGCCGCCCATCGCGTAGATCTCCTCGACCCCGCAGAGCGCCGCCGCGGCGAGCACCAGCGGGTGCAGCCGCCCGTCGGCGCCGGGAGGCGACGCGAGTGCCACCCGTGCCACGCCCGCCACCTGGGCCGGGATCGCGCACATCAAGACGCTCGACGGATAGGCGGCTCGCCCGCCCGGCGCGTAGATGCCGGCGGCCGCGACCGGGACTTCCCGGATCGTTACCGCCTGCCCCTGGGAGAGCTCAAGACGGGACTCCTCGCCCAGCTGGGCCTCGGCGACGGCGCGGATGTTCGCGGCGGCGACCTCCATCGCCTCGCGCAGCGCCGGCTCCACCGCCGCCAGAGCCGCCTCGGCCTGCTCCGTCTCGACCCGCAGCGCCGCCGGCGCCCGCTCGGTCGCGTCGTAGAGCGCGGTCAGTTGCAGCAGGGTGGCGTCGCCGCCGTCGATCACCTCGCGCTCGATCGGGCGCACGTCGACCGCGGGCGCCGACTCGGCCGCCCAGGAGCGCAGCGCCGCGGCCGTCTCCGCCGCTCCCACCCACTCGAAGCGGCGCGTCCTCATCTCGCCGCCGCTTCTCTCAGCTTCGCCGTCAGCTCGTCGACCTCGGCGGCGCGCAGCTTGTGGGCGACCCGGTTGGCGACGAAGCGGGCGGTGCACTCGAGGATCTCCTCGCGCACCTCGAGGTCGTTCTCTTCCAAGGTGCGGCCGGTCGCAACGAGGTCGACGATGCCATCGCCGAGGCCGATCAGCGGCGCCAGCTCGACCGAGCCCTTGACCTCGATCAGTTCGATCTGGCGGCCGGTCGACTCGAAATATCGTTCGGCGATCCGCGGGTACTTGGTCGCGATCCGCATCATCCCCAGGCGCCGCTGGGACTCGCCCAGCCGCTCGTCGCCCCGGCGCCCGGCGAGGACCATGCGGCAGCGACCGAAACCGAGGTCGAGCAGCTCGTAGACCATGCGGTCGGACTGCTCCAGCAGCACGTCCTTGCCGGTGATGCCGACGTCGGCGGCGCCGGCCTCGACATAGGTGGGGACGTCGGAGGGGCGCATCGTCACCAGCGTCATCCCCTCGGTCTCGAAGATCAGCGAGCGCGAGTCGCCGCGCACCTCAGAGGTGTCGATCCCGGCCCCGTCGAGGACGTCGAGCGTCTCGCCGAAGAGGGCGCCGCGCGGCACCGCCAGCTTCAGCGGCCCGTCGGCCTTGGCCTCGCTCAGTCCCGCGACCTCGAAGCTCATCGCGCCTCCCTCCCCCGCCGCGACTCCTCCATCTGGGCGACGTGCACCCGCTCCAGGTAGAGGGCGAAGCCGGCCGCCGGCAGGTCGACGCCGAAGCGCTTCAGCAGCCCGTCGTAGCGACCGCCGCCGCCCAGCACGTGGCCGAGGGCGGGGTCGTAGACCTCGAGGATGGCGCCGCTGTAGTAGCCGAGGTCGCGCAGCAGTCCGAGGTCGATCTGCACCCGGTCGGCGGCGCCGCGCCGCTCGAGCTCGTCGTAGGTCTCCTGCAGGCGCGCGGTCGCCCGCTCGACCGCGGCGCCACCGAGGCCACGGGCCTGCTCCAGCACCTCGCTGCCACCACGCAGCTGCGAGAGGGCGACGCAGGTGGCGCACTGCTCGTCGCTGATTCCCTCGACGGCCGAGAGCTCGGCCTCGAGGCCAACCAGGTCGTGTGTGGCGAGGCGGCCGATGATCGAGTCGCGCGCCTCGCCCTCGACCCCGAGCTCGGCCAGCAGCTGGCGGTAGAGGTCGGCGTCGCCGAGCCCGATCACGGCACGCTCGAGGCCGGCGGCGTCGAGCGCCGCCTCCAGTACCTCGACCACCTCGGCGGTCCCGCCCGGCGCCGGCTCGCCGATCAGCTCCACCCCGGCCTGGACGAACTCGCGCATCTGCCCGCGCTGCGGGCGCACGGCGCGGTAGGCGCTGGCCATGTAGCTGAGCCGCAGGGGCATCTCCGCGCCGGCCAGGCGACTGGCCGCCAGGCGCGCGATCGGCACGGTCATGTCGGAGCGCAGCGCCAGCAGGCCGCCGCCCTCGTCGAAGAAGCGGTAGGCACCGCCGGCGGTGCGACCGTCGCCGCGGGCGAGCACCTCGTCGTACTCGATCGCCGGCGTCGCCA
>DATBXZ010000088.1:0-7076 GCA_036513995.1 Solirubrobacterales bacterium
ACCGCGCTCAGCAACCGCTCGGTGGCGGGGTCAAGGCGGGCGAGTCGCTCGTCGACGAGGTCGGCGACCGCGTCGGGAACCGGCGCCGCGGCGAGCGCGTCGGTGTCGTGGAGTAGGCCCTGCCCGTCGAGGTCGCGCACGAGCTCGCCGGCGAAGAACGGGTTGCCCGAGGTGCGGGCGACGAGCCGCGCCGCCAGGCTCGGGGTGATCGCCCGTCCCACCCGGCTGCCGACCAGCGCCGCCAGGCCGTCGGCGTCGAGTCCGCGCAGGCGCAGCTCCTCGAGGTCGCCGGTCCGCCTCAAGGTCGAGAGGACGCGGGAGGCCGGATGCCTTCGTCCCATCTCCTGGTCACGGGCCGTAACCACGACGACGAGCTGGCTGAGGCCCGCCTCCAGCAGGTGCTGGAGCGCCTCCGCGGAGGCCGGGTCGCACCAGTGGGCGTCGTCGAGGACGACGTGCAGCGGCGAGTCGCCGGCGGCGAAGGCAAGGCTCGCGGCGACGCCGCGCAGGAGTCGGAAGCGTCCTCCCTCGGCGGCGACCATCGCGCCGGCCTCCGCCTCGGCGCCGCCCGGTCCGTAGCCGTCCAGCTCCGGCACCAGGGCCGCCAGCTCCGCTCCGGAGGCCGCCGCCAGCCCGCTGCGCCAGCTCTCGTCGCCGGCGCGGGCGAGCTCTCCGATCGCCCGCACCCAGGGCTCGAAGGCGATCGTCGCCTCGGGCGGGCAGCGGGCCAGGACCACGAGGTCGCCTCGCTTCTGCGCCTCGGCCGCGGTGGCCGCGACATGCCGGGTCTTGCCGATTCCGGGCTCGCCGAGGACGAGCACGGCATGGGCGCCGGGCCGTGGCTCGCTTGCCTCCCGCAGCGCCCTGATCTCGGCGTCCCGACCGATCAGCGGCTCGTCGTTGTAGGCGGCCAGCGCCGGCGGGAGCCGAACGCCGACGGCAGCGGCGTCGAGTCCCGAGGCATCGATCGGCTCGAGCGCGGCCGGATCCTCGGGCTCCCTCACCAGTTCCTCCCAAAGCAGCCTCGAAGCTCTGACCGGGGCGGGGACTCCCTTCAGCTCGTAGTCGCGCGCACCTTCCAATGCGACTCCGTCACGGGATGCGACGAGGGACTCCACGACCCCCTGGACCAGCACCTCGCCGGTGCCGGCGGCGGAGCAGAGCCGGCTCGCGATCACCACCGTCATCCCGTGCAGGTCTCCGCTCTCGGCGATCGGCTCTCCGGCCGAGACGCCGACCCGCGCGGCAAGCCCGATCGCTCCCTCTGCCTCGTCGAGCTGGGAGACAGCGGCCTGAATCCGCGCCGCCGCCCGCAACGCCCCCAGGGCGCTGTCGAAGCTCGCCATCACCCCGTCGCCGAGCGTCTTCACCACCCGACCGCCACCGGCGCCGACCGCTTCCCTGACGTCGTCGACGTGCTTCCTGCGGACGGCCTCCATGCGGTCGTCCCCGAGCTGTGCCAGGAGTGCGGTGGAATCGACCAGGTCGCTGAACACGACTATCGCCACCCCGCTCATGCGGGGCATCTTCCCCTATCGCCGAGCGATCGGTGAGGTCTTCCTGTCCTATGCGGCCCTGGCGATGTAGATCGCCTTGAAGTGCTTGTCTTCGTCGAGCGGCTGCCCGATCTTCTCCTCGTCGGTGTAGCCGAGCACGTCGAGGCACTCGAGGCCGCTGCGCGCGACCGCCTCCAGCACCTCGGCTTCGGGGTGGTGGCGCTCGCGGTGCAGCTGCGGCGCGATCGGATCGCCGATCCCCGGCTGCAGCGGCTCGGCCTCGAAGCTGGCTTCCATCACCGTCCCGGGCGGGGCGTCGGGATCCGAGCGGCCGCGCCAGATCAGCCGCCAGCCGTCGCGCTCTACCACCGTCTCCCCGGCGAAGAAGCCGCGGTAGGCGTCGGTCGTGTTGGTGTCGAACATCAGCAGGCCGCCCGGCCCGAGGTTGCGGCGCATCCCGGTCAGCGCCTGCACGAGCTCCTCGACGTCGAGCATGTAGTTGGCCGGGTCGTTGAGCGCCCAGACCAGGTCGAACTCGCCGAAGACCGGCAGCGCCCGCATGTCGGCGACGTGGATCTCGACCTCGCCGGCACCCCGTTCCCTGGCCCGCTCCAGCATCGCCGGCGAGATGTCGCAGCCCTCGATGCTCCAGCCGCGCCGCAGCATCGGCGGGAAGCCCTTGCCCGACCCGCAGGCGACGTCGAGCAGCCGCCCCTGCTTCAGGCCATGTCCTTCGAGCGGCGGCAGCAGCTCCCCGAACCACATCTCGTAGTCGTTTCGGTAGGTGAAGCTGTCGTAGACAGGGGCCATCGCCTCGTAGGCGATCTCGGCCCAGCGCGGGCGCTCCTCCCCTGCGGTTTCGACCTCCACGAACAAGAGACCCGATCGCGCTCAGGACAGTTTCAGCGCTTAAGTTCCCTCGTGCGGGTTGCGTTTATGTAAGTTCGTTTGATCAATCCTCCAACTGCCCATCGAGACGGAAATGACGAGGGTTGGGAGTGGAGTGAGGCGCACCGGCTCTGCCTGCGCATGGCGTATCGCTACGCCCGCAATCCGAGCGAGGCGGAGGACATAGCCCAGGACGCCATGCTCCGCGCCTGGCGCCGCCGCTCGACCTTGCGGGAGGCGGACCGCCGCAACCAGTGGCTCTCGACGATCGTCCGCAACGAGGCCTTCCGCCAGCATGCCCGGGTCCGCCCCGACCCGACCGCGCAGATCGAGACGTACGAGGCCGTCGAGGACGCGCAGGTGGTGGCGACGGTCGAGCGGGCCGACCTGCACGCGGCGCTGAAACGGCTCAGCGAACGCGACCGCCAGCTGCTCGAGCTGCGCTACGACCAGGACCTCACCCAGCCGGCGATCGCCGAGCGCCTGGGCATTCCCGAAGGGACCGTCAAGGTGCGCCTGCACCGCGCCCGCGACAAGCTGCGTCGCGCCTTCGTATTGCAGTAGTGGCGCCGACGCGGCGCATCTCGGCGGCGCGGATGCCTGTACACGCGGGCGAGCGAGATACCGAAAACTTCGGACCGCTGTACAACGCGTCCGGCTCGATTCCCGTCGACCATTTACGCATGAAGACGGTACCCCGCCAGATCGTTGCCTTCGGTGGCGGTGGCTTCTCGATGGAGTCGGGGAACCCGCTGCTCGACGACTACGTGCTCGGCCTGACCGGGGCCGAGCGGCCGCGGGTCTGCTTCCTGCCCTCCGCCAGCGGCGACGCCGACCACTACATCGTCCGCTTCTACCGGGCCTTCTCCGCCCACCGCTGCGAGGCCAGCCACATCTCCCTCTTCCGCCGCGAGCAGGGGCCCGAGGACCTGCGCCGCCACCTGCTCTCCCAGGACCTGATCTACGTCGGCGGCGGCAGCGTCGTCAGCCTGCTCGGGGTCTGGCGGGCCCACGGGATCGACGCGATCCTGCGCGAAGCCTGGGAAGCGGGGGTGATCCTCTGCGGGCTCTCGGCCGGCTCGCTCTGCTGGTTCGCCGAGGCGGTGACCGGCTTCCACGGGGCGCCGAAGCGACTCGAGGGCCTGGGACTGCTGCCGTTCAGCAACTGCGTCCACTACGAGCCGAAGTCGGAGCGGCGCGAGTCCTACCACCAGTTCCTGCGGGAGGGGATGCGCGCCGGCTACGCCGCCGAAGACGGCGCCGCGCTGCACTTCACCGGCACCGAGCTGAGCCGGGTGGTCGCCTCGCGGGCCGAGGCTCGCGGCTATCGCCTTGACGTCGCCGGGCAGCGGGTGGTCGAGATGCGGATCGCCACCACCTTCCTCGGCGACAGTGGAGTCACTCTGGCCGCACCGGTACCGGAGGCGCTCTCCACCGCGGTCGTCAACTGATGGAGGTTCGCCGCATCCTCGCCCTCGGAGGGCATGACTTCACCTCGCGCCCGCCCGACCGGGCAGTCTGCGAGCTGCTGCTGCGGCTCGCCTCCGAGCGCGGCGGCGAGCGGCCGAAGATCTGCATCCTGCCGACCGCCAGCGGCGACACCTCCGAGCAGATCGGCCGCTTCTACACCGCCTTCGGCGAGCGCCCCTGCGAGCCCTCCGACGTCTCCCTGTTCCGGCTCGGCCGGCGGCCGATGGCGCTGCGCGACCACCTGCTCGCCCAGGACCTGATCTACGTCGGCGGCGGCAGCCTGGTCAACCTGCTGGCGGTCTGGGAGGCGCACGACATCGCCTCGATCCTCAGCCTCGCCTAGCGCCAGGGGATCGTCCTCGCCGGCCAGAGCGCCGGCGCGATGTGCTGGTTCGAGGCCGGCATCACCAAGTCCTCCGGCAAGCCGCTGGCGGCGGCGGGGCTGGGCCTCCTGCACGGCAGCCTCTGCGTCCACTACAACAACGAACCCGAGCGCCGCGCCGCCTATCTGGAGGCGGTCGCCGAGGGGATGCCGGCCGGCTACGGCCTCGACGACTACGCCGGCCTGCTCTGGGAGGGCGAAGGCTCCCCCTCGGCGGTGACCGCCCGCCGCGGTGCCCGTGCCTACCGGGTCTGCAACCGCGAGGACTCCGTCTCCGAGTCGCCGCTGCCCGCCCGCTTCCTCCCAGCCCCAGCCCCCGCCGCCCTGCGCGAGGACATCGCCGAGTTCCGTCGCATCAAGACGATGCGCAAACGCGCCGGCTGGCTGGGCTAGCGGGCCCCTCCGACTCCTACTCGCCGGCGACGGGCGGCGCCGTGGGGTCCGAGCTCTCCTCGCCGAGGCTCTCCCGGGCGATGTAGTCCTCGGCCAGCAGCAGGTTCTCCGCCGAGCGCTCGACCACGTTCAGCAGGTCGCCCATCAGCGCCACCTCCTCGACCTGCTCCTTGACGAACCACTGCAGGAACTGCTCGGCCCGGTAGTCCTTGACCTCGCGCGCGAGCTCGAACAGGGAGAAGATCTCCTCGCTGACCCGCTTCTCCTGCTCCAGCGCCATCTTCACCGGCTCGCTGCCGTCGGCGTAGGTGGTCTCGACGGCCTTGATGTCGGGGATGTGGACGGTCTCGCCGACGTCGAGCAGGTAGCGGATCATCATCATCGCGTGCTCGCGCTCCTCCAGCGCCTGGCGGTAGAAGAAGGCGGCGAGGCGGGGCAGGGTCTCGGCGTCGTAGTAGACGGCGGCGCCCACGTACTGCTGCGAGGCGGCGAACTCGTTGGCGATCTGCTCGTTCAGCGCATCGGCGAAAGACTTGTCGGCCATCTCAAAAGCTCCTTGTCGGCGGGACGGGCGGAGGAGCCAACGTAGCCGAAACGCCGAATTCGGTCGGCCGAAGCGGGGGTGAGGCGACCCTGATGCCGCTCAGACGCGCCAGCGGAAGCCGGTCGGCTCGATCGCCGGCTCGAGCGGGCTGGAGGGGAGCCCCGGCCTGGTCGCCTGCGCGGGGTCGTTGTATCCCCCGGGGGCGACGTCGTTGGGGGTGTCGGGATGGAAGATCGAGGCCAGGTACTGGATCTGGCCACGGCCCTGGCCGAGCTCGGTCTGGCCGCCGCCGTAGGCGCCGATCCCCCGCTCCTCGCAGTAGTCGTAGGTGGCGAAGAGGTTGCGGATCGGGCCGAAGCGCGAGGGCTTGACGTTGACGGTCTTCGGCGGCGACCACGGCATCGCCTCGATGTCGGCGATCGAGTGGATCGGCGCATCCCAGGTGACCCGCTCGGAGACGGGATCGAGCAGCGGCCGGGTCTCGTCGGTGACGTCGGGGTCCTCGAGCCAGGCCTCGGGGAAGGTCTCGATCAGCTTCGCGTACAGCTCGGGGTCGGTGATGACGTCGACCGGGGTGCCTTTGTAGAAGCCCTTGAGGTCGAGCGAGTCGACGGCGCCGGTCTCGGCCAGGGCGGCGATCAGCTCGTCGTCCCAGTCGTTGAAGGGGTCGAGCTTGAAGCGCAGGGTCGGGTAGACGGCGAGCCGGGCCAGCAACGGCTCGATCGAGGAGGGCTCGTCGGCGCTGGTCGAGAGTCGCATCGAGTTGACGAAGTTCAGCGGCCGCGGCTCGCGACCGAGCACCGCGGCGAGGTTGGTGCCGGCCTGGCGCAGAGCCAGGTCGAGCGCCGCCGACTCATAGGCCCAGCGACGGTAGGCGGGGGAGATCTCCTCTCGCTCCGGTGGCCCGGCGGGGAAGAGGTCGATCCCCTCCAGGAGCTCGGAGAAGCCGGCGAAGGTGCCGCTGAACGCGAGGCCCTCGGGCGGGCCATGGTCCTGCTGGCCGATGTGGTCGACGGCGTCATAGACGACGTCCTCGCCGATTCCCTCCTCGCCGCCGCCCCGCAGCTTGACGATGGTCGTCAGCCGTTCGAATTCGCCGAGCGCGATCCCCAGCCCCTCGAACGAGCAGGACTCGATCTCGAGCGGCAAGTCGGCGATCGCGTCGAAACTGGCCATCGGGGCGGAGCCTAGATGATCGGTGTCGTCGTTCAGGGGTTTGCGGGAGGGCATACCGACTCCCTCTCACGGACCCCGGCGAGGCTCGCACGGGCTCGAGAGAGATGCCCAGGCGCACCCCCGCCTCAGCGGGCAACCCGCAGGGTCTTCAGCTCGCGATCGCTGCCGCCGCGCACGTAGCCGCCGTGGGCGACGCTCTCCCTTATGTAGTCGAGGGTCTCGGTGGTGAGGCGCTCGCCGGGGAGGACGTTGGGGATGCCGGGCGGGTAGGCGGCCAGCCCCTCGGCGGCGACGCGGCCGGCGGCGGCGTCGAAGGGGATCACGTCCTGCGGACCGAGGAAGGCCTCGCGCGGGGTCATCACCAACTCGCCCCAGGGTGGCGGCGGCGCCAGCTTCTCGTCCGGCGCCCCCGCCTCCGTCTCCAGCGCGGCGACCGCGTGGCGCAGGCCGGCGACCAGGCGCTCGCCTGCCGGCAGCGCCGGCTCGCCCAGCCCGAAGATCGCGACGACGACGTTCTCGGAGTAGAGCTCGAGGTCGATCCCGCTCGCGTAGAAGGCGGCCCTGGCCAGCCGGTAGCCGGTCGAGCCGGTCTCGCGCACGTCGATCGCCAGCCGCAGCGGGTCCCAGCCGGCGATGCCCGGCCGTCCGACCAGGCTCTCGTCGAGCACGGCGAGGCCGGGGATCCGCTCGATCTCGACCCGGGTCGCGGTGACCGCCGCCAGGGTCT
>DATBXZ010000089.1:0-6683 GCA_036513995.1 Solirubrobacterales bacterium
CCGTTCGTGGCTGGCGCGCAGGCCGGCGGCGATCGTGCCGGCTTCGCCGCGGGCGGCGACGAGCCTGGCTTCGAGCGAGCCGGGGTCGGCGGCGCCTGCCGGCGGCGCCAGGACCAGGACGGCGGCGAGCAGCGCGCAGAGCAGCGCCGCGGCGGCGCCGAGGGCAACCAAGTCCTTTCTGGCGCGAGCCGGCACCACGAACGGCCGAGGCTAGCGAGCGTGTGAGCGAATCCTCACAAGTCGTCGATAACCGGCAAGGAATGTTGCGCGGCTCAGCCCTCGGGGACGTTGCGGCTGGCCAGGTAGGCGCCGATGCCGACGACGACCGCGGTGACGCCGATCCCGATCCGGATCTCGCGCCGGTAGCGGCGACGCACGTAGGCGAGGGCGAAGCGGATCGCGGCCCTTCCCAGCCTGTCGTTCATCGGTCCTCTCCCCCGTCGCCGCGCTCGCGGATCCGGTGCGCCATTCGCGACTGCAGCGACCAGAGCTCGATGAAGCCCGGCGAGGCGGCCTGCGAGAAGAGGCCGCCGGACTGGTCGAAGCTGGCCAGCTCGGAGTCGTAGACGGCGTTGGGGGAGGAGCGGGTGACGACGCGGACGCTGCCTTTGTAGAGGCGCAATCCGATCTCGCCGGTGACCTGGGCGTTGACCGCGTCCATGTAGGCGTCGAGGTCGGAGCGCAGCGGCTCCCACCAGAGCCCGGCGTAGACGAGGTAGCCCCACTTCTGGTCGAGGCCCGGCTTGAACTGGTTCTGGTGGATCGTCCCGACCAGCCGCTCCAGCTCCTCGTGGGCGCTGAGCACGATCGCGGCGGCGGGGACCTCGTAGATGTCGCGCACCTTGAGGCCGACGATCCGGTCCTCGATGTGGTCGACGATGCCGACCCCGTGGCGGCAGCCGATCGCGGCCGCCTTTTCGAGCAGGTCGACCAGGCCGAGGCGCTCGCCGTTGAGCGAGACCGGCAGCCCGGCCTCGAAGCCGACGCTGACCACCTCGGCCTCGTCAGGGGCCTCCTCGGGCCGGGTGACGAGCTGGAAGACGTCGTCGTCGGGGGCATGCGAGAGGTCCTCGATCCAGCGGCCCTCCGAGGAGCGGCCCCAGAGGTTGTCGTCGATCGAGTACGGCGCCACCTCGGTGCCGCCCTTGACCGGGATCCCGTGCTCGCGGGCGTAGGCGATCTCCTCCTCGCGGCCCATCTGCCAGGAGCGCACCGGGGCGATCGTGCGCAGCTCCGGGGCCAGGGTCGCGACCGTGGCCTCGATCCGCACCTGGTCGTTGCCCTTGCCGGTGCAGCCGTGGGCGATCGTGTCGCAGTTGGCCTTGCGCGCGTACTCGACCGCGAGCGCCGCGATCAGCGGCCGCCCGAGCGCGGTGAAGAGCGGATAGCCGTTGCCGTAGACCGCGTTCGCCTTGATCGCCGGCGCCAGGTACTCGGCGGCGAAGCGCTCGCGGGCGTCGACGACGTGGCACTCGACGGCGCCGAGCTCGCGCGCCTTTGCTTCGATCACCGCGTAGTCCTCACCGGGCTGACCGAGGTTGACGGTGAGGCAGACGACCTCGGCCTCGTAGGAGTCCTGGATCCACTTCAGCATCACGCTGGTGTCGAGCCCGCCCGAGTAGAGCAGCAGCACCCGGTCGACCTCTGCGGGGTCGGCCTCGTAGCTGGCGGTCCGGCTCGCTTGTGGTGGCAGGGCGCTCACGCGAGGCGCAAGTCTCGCACGACGAGGCTTCAGGGAGCTGGGATGCCGCCGCTGCCGTTTTCTTCAGGGGTGGTGGTCGGCGTGGTCGGCGTTGAGGTGGTCGTCGGCGCCGTCGTGGTGGTGGTCGGTTCCGTCGTTTCGGTCGTCGTCGACCCCGTCGTCGTCGGCGCGGTCGTCGTCGTGGTCGAGTCGGTCGTTTCGGCGCTCGGCAGGGTGGTGGTGACGGATTCGGAGCTGGAGGCGGTCGAGCTGCCGTTGTCGTTGCCCGCGATCACGACCACCGCCACGACCAGGCCGACGATCACCGCGATCAGGCAGGCGACCAGCAGGCGCATGTTCCCGTGCGGCTTGTGCCCGTCCGGGTCCCGGTCCTCGGGCTGCCCCATCAGGCGGGTCGGATCCTCGTGCATCTCTCTAGCCTTCCGGTCCGAGTATCGCGTCCAGGATCGAGGCGGTGTCCTCGATCTCGAATCCGCTTCGCAGCCTCTGCTCGATTTCCTCTCGACTGCTGCCGGAGACCGCCATCTGCGTCGCCAGCAGGCGCGCCCCGGCCGCGGTCCGCAGGTCCCCGTCCGGCCTCAGCTCGGTCGGCTCGACCGCCGCCAGCAGGCCTTCCGCCGGCTCGACCGCGGTCAGGTACGAGGGCCGCACGGGCGAATCCTGCTCCTCGGCGGCGGGCTCCTCGATCGCGAGCTGACGCTGGGCTTCCTGCAGGGCGAAGACCAGGCGCTCGGCCTGGTCGCGGATCGCCTCGGCCTGGGCGAGCAGCGAGTCGGTCAGCTCCGCGAGCGAGCCGAGCCGCCCGGCGACCAGCCCATCCGCCTCGGCCTGCGCCTCCTCGAGGCGTTGCCGGGCCTGCGCTTCGGCGTCGTCGATCACCGTCACGGCGGCGCGCTCGGCCGCCTCGACGATCGCCGCCAGCCGCTTCGCGGTGCTGGTGGCGAGTGGCGGCGGCACGGGGTCGTCCTTGCGTCTCACGAGTGCGAGAAGCCTAGAAGCGATTCGTCGATCAGTCCAACCGCCCTCTCGATCTGGGTGGAGTCGACCAGCAGCGACGGCAGCAGGCGCAGGGTCGATGGCGCCGGCACGTTGACGACCAAGCCGCGCCCCAGCAGGTCGGTGCCGATCGCCGCGGCGTCGATCCCGTCCTCGAGGCCGACCCCGACCATCAGGCCGCGTCCGCGCACCTCCGCGACCCCGTCGAGCGCGGCGAGCCCATCGCGCAGCTCGGCGCCCCGCTCCCGCACCCGGCGCAGCAGCGCCGGGTCGTCGACGACCTCGAGCACCGCCAGCGCCGCCGCGGTGGCGACGGGGCCGCCGGCGAAGGTGGAGCCGTGGTCGCCGGGCTCGAGCACCTCCGCCGCGGCCGGCCCGGTGATACAGGCGCCGATCGGGGTGCCGCCGCCGAGCGCCTTGGCGCTGGTGATCGCGTCGGGGCGGACCGGGGTCTGCTGGTAGGCCCAGAGCGATCCGGTCCTGCCGATCCCGGTCTGGATCTCGTCGAGGATCAGCAGCGCCCCGCTCGCGTCGCAGGCTTCGCGGGCGGCGAGCAGGGCCTCGTCGGCGATCGGCTGGATTCCGGCCTCGCCCTGGATCGGCTCGATCAGCACCGCCGCGGTGCGCTCGCCGACCGCCTCACGCAGAGCGGCGACGTCGTTGCGAGGGACGGCGCGGAAGCCGGGCAGCATCGGCCCCAGCGCCTCGTTGCGAGCCAGGCCCGGCGTCGCCGCGAGGGCGCCGTAGCTGCGGCCGTGGAAGTCGCCCTCGAAGCTGACGATCTCCGGTTCGGAGATGCCGCGGCCGTGGGCGTGCTTGCGGGCGACCTTGATCGCGCACTCGTTGGCCTCGGTCCCGGAGTTGGCGAAGAAGACGCGGCCGCCCAGGCTCGACTCCGAGAGGCGCTCGGCCAGCCGCGCCATCGTCTCGGTGTAGAAGAGGTTGGAGACGTGCATCAGCCGCCCCGCCTGCTCCTGGACCGCCGCGACCACCGCCGGATGGCAGTGGCCGAGCGAGCAGACCGAGATCCCGGTCAGGAAGTCGAGGTACTCGTTGCCGTCGGCGTCCCAGAGCAGCGATCCCTCGCCGCGGACGAAGTCGACCGCCCCGCGCCTGTAGGTCCGCATCAGGTAGCGCTCCTCCAGCGACTGGACCTCGGCCAGGCTCATCCGAGGCCCCAGACGACCGCGGCCGGCGACGCCGCCCTCATGGGGTGACCATCGTGCCGATGCCGGCGTCGGTGAAGAGCTCCAGCAGCAGGCTGTGGGGGATGCGGCCGTCGATGATGTGGGCCGACTGGGCGCCGCCGCGGATCGCGTCGACGCAGGCCTGCAGCTTCGGCCGCATGCCGCCGTCGATGTCGCCGAGTCGCTCCTCGACCTCGGCCACGGAGGCGCGCGAGATCAGCGACCCGTCGTCGCCGGCGTCGGCCAGCCAGCCCTCGACGTCGGTGAGGAAGATCGCCTTGTGGGCGCCGAGCGCGGCGGCGACCTTGCCGGCGGCCTCGTCGGCGTTGACGTTGTAGGGCTGCCCCTCACGGTCCGAGGCCGAGGAGGCGATCACCGGGATGTAGTCGGCGGCGATGTGGTTGAGGACGTCGACGTCGACCCGCTCGACCGAGCCGACGAAGCCGACCTTGTCGGCGTTGGCCGCCGGCGCGACCTCGAACAGCGTCCCGTCCTCGCCGGCGAGCCCGACCGCCGGCTGGCCGGCGCGGTTGAGGCGCTGGACGATTTCCGAGTTGAGCTTGCCGACCAGGACCATCTTCGCCACCTCGACGGTCTCGGCGTCGGAGACGCGAAGGCCGTCGTGGAACTTGACCTCGAGACCGAGGCGGTCCATGTAGCGGGTGATCTCGGGGCCGCCGCCGTGGACGATCACCGGGTTGAGGCCGACGTACTTGAGCAGGACCACGTCGGCGGCGAAGTCCTGGCGCAGGCCCTCGTCGAGCATCGCCGCGCCGCCGTACTTGATCACTACGGTGCGGCCGTGGAACTCGCGGATGTAGGGCAGCGCCTCGAGCAGCGTCTCGACGCTGGCCCCGGCCGCCCGCGACTGCGGTGCCTGCTCGGTCATGCCGCGCTCCTCTCGATCGATGGGTTGTCGCTGCCTACGAGGCTCAAGTCGTGTACTCCGCGTTGATCCGGACGTACTCGTAGCCGAGGTCGGAGAACCAGACGTGGGCGCGGTGCTCGCCGCGGCCCAGGCGCAGGCCGATCTCGGCCTCCGCGGTCTCGGCCCCCAGCTCGGCGGCGTCGATCGAGGCGGCGCCGAGCTCCTCCAGGTCCTCGCCGACCAGCGCCGCACCGGCGGCCTGGGCGATCCGGCCCCAGTTGGGATCGCGACCGAACAGCGCCGTCTTCACCAGCGGCGAGTTGGCGATCGCGCGGGCGACGCGCTCGGCCTCGGCGGCCGAGGCGGCCTCGCCGACCTCGATCCGCCCGACCCGGACCGCGCCCTCGCCGTCGCGGACGATCTCGATCGCCAGCTGCAGCAGCACCGCCTCCAGCAGCCCCTCCGGCAGCGGCCTGCCGCTGGCTCCGGTCGCCTGCAGGAGGACGCAGTCGTTGGTGCTCATCTGGCCGTCGACGGTGATCCGGTTGAAGGAGGAGTCGACGGCCTGCCTCAAGACGGCGGCGGGATCGGCGATGAGAGCGTCGGTCTGGACGAAGCAGAGCATCGTCGCCATATTCGGCTCCATCATCCCCGCCCCCTTGGCCTGGGCGGAGAGGGTGACGCCGTCGAGGCTCAGCGTGCAGTGCTTGGACCAGCGGTCGGTGGTCGTGATCGCGTCCGAGAAGGTCCCGGCGCCGCCGGCGGAGAGTCCGGCCGCGGCCGCGTCGATGCCGGGAAGGACCGCCTCGATCGGCAGCGGCACGCCGATCGTGCCGGTCTCGGCGACGGCGACCCGCCCGGGCTCCAGGCCAAGCGCCGCCGCTGCCCGCTCGCACATCGCCAGCGCGTCGGCATAGCCCTTCTCCCCCGTCTCGGCGTTGGCGTTGCCGCTGTTGACGACCGCGGCACGCACCCGATCCAGCTCGACGACGTCGCGGCAGACCCGGATCGGCGCCGCCGCCGAGGCGTTGCGGGTGAGCACCATCGACGAGCTCACGTCCTCCCGATCGCAGACGATGAGGCCGACGTCGGTCTTGCCGCCGCCCTTGAGCCCGCAATGGGCGCCGCCGGCGCGGAAGCCGGGCGCGAGCCGGGTGGGATCGAGCTCCTCCACCCCGTCCGGAGCCTCGACCCAGCGCGACCTGAAGAAGGAGGTCACAGCAGCCCCTCGGTCTCGTCGAGGCCGAGCATCAGGTTGAGGTTCTGGACCCCCTGGCCCGATGCCCCCTTCCAGAGGTTGTCGATCGCCGAGAAGGCCATCACCCGCCCGCGCTCCTCGACGGTGACGTAGATGTGGCACTCGTTCGTGTCGCGCAGGTCGCGCAGCCCGGGCGGGCCGTCGACGACGCGGACGAAGGGCTCGCCGGCGTAGCGCTCGCGATAGAGGGCCTCCACCTGCTCTTTCGTGACCGGCTCGGTCGTCTGCACGTAGCAGCTGGCCAGCTCGCCCTGGTCGAGCGGCAGCAGGTGGGGGACGAAGACGACGGGGGCGGGACTGCCGAGCGCCGCCAGCTCCTGCTCGATCTCGGGCCGGTGGCGATGTCCCTCGGTCTTGTAGGCGAAGGCGTTCTCGTCCATCGCGGCGTAGTGCATCGCGTCGCCGCCACCGCGGCCGGCGCCAGAGACACCCTGCATGGCGTTGACGACGACGTCGGCGAGCAGGCCCTGTTCGGCCAGCGGCGCCAGCCCGAGCACGCTGGCGGTCGGGTAGCAGCCGGGGGTGGCGACCAGCTTCGCCTCGCGCAGCTCCTCCCGGTACATCTCGGTCAGCCCGTAGACACCGCTGCCGAAGAGGTCGGGGGCGCCGTGGTCGCCGTACCAGCGCTGGTAGGTGTCCATCTCGCGCAGGCGGAAGTCGGCCGAGAGGTCG
>DATBXZ010000090.1:0-6553 GCA_036513995.1 Solirubrobacterales bacterium
GGGTGTTGTCGGGGGCGTTTCGTTCATGACGCCATGCAGGCCTCGCCTCTCCGCGATCCGCGACTACTGACCCCAGCCGCGACGACCACGGCCGCGGCGGCTGCGATCGCCAGCGCCAGACTCACCTTCAAGAGCAGCGCGCCGGTGATGGCGCCGGCCAGGATCGCCGCGATCGCCGCGCCGCGCAGCGCCAACTCACCCTCCGAGGCAATGCCCGTCGGAGTGTGTGAGACGAAGGCGCTGAGGGTGAGGTTGAGGACCGTGGTGGCGAGATTCGGATCGCCGATCCGCCGGGCGATCGTGTTTCGCAGCCCCATCGCCGCCGAGAGCATCGCGATCAGCAAGTAGGCGGTCAGATCACCGGGGTGGACGTCGACGAGCGCCGCCAGCACCGCCGCGATGCCGAGCAGACCGATCTCCCCCGCCATCGCCAGTCGCAGATCGTCTCCGGAAGCCGGGTTCGCCGGGCGCGTCAGCAGCGCTGCGGCCGCGCCGCCGGCCAGGAAGGCGCCGAGGGCGACCAGCGGCGCCAGCACCGGGGCGCCGGACACATCGGCGACGCCGAGCCCGAGGAAGATCACGTTGCCGGTCTGCATCGCCGCGAAGACATGACCGAGGGCGAGGAAGCAGACCGCGTCGACGATCCCGGTTACGAAGGTCAGGATCAGCAGGGTTCTCGTCAGCGGGTCCCACATGGGTAAGGATTTGATCTGGAACGCCCGCTTCCTGCGATCGAACCCGTGTCGTACGCTGCCCGTACTCCGGTCGAGACGGTCACATCGCTACCAAGGGTTGCTGTCTGGGGCTCCCGTCGAGGAGGGACAAGATGTCTTCCGACCAGGCTTCCGGTTCCAGGGCCTTGCATCTGCTCGTCGTCGTCGCCCAGGCGGCCAGGGGAGAGGATCTCCGCCGTCGACTGGCGGGTCTTTCCAGCGGGCGCCCGCTGGAGCTGAGGGTCCTCGCGCCAGCCTTCGCCAGCTCGGCTCTCAAGTACATCGCCAGCGACGTCGACGAAGGGATCCGCAGGGCACGCGGGCGCCTCGAGCGCTCGCTCGTCGAGATGAGCGGCGAGCGCCGCCTGCACGCCGCCGGCGAGGTGGGGGAAGCCGACCCGCTGATGGCGATCGACAGCGCCCTGGTCTCCTTCCCGGCGGACGAGATCGTCATCGTCCCCTCGCCACAGCGCGATCAGTGGGCCGAGAAGGCGCTCTTCGAGCATGTCTGCGAGCGCTTCGACCTGCCGGTCCGCCAGATCGAGCTGGAGGACGACGAGACCGGGACCCACGCCGTCCAGACCGCCTGCACGCAGCGCCCATGAGCGTTGCCGGCAGCTCCACCGCGCGACCCGGGATCGCCCGCATCCCGATCACGATCAGGGGGATCCAGATCGCCCTGGGCCTGATCTGGTTGCTCGACGGAGCGCTGCAGTTCCAGGCGTTCATGTACTCCCACGCCTTCCTCGCCGAAGCGATCGAACCGACCGCGCGGATGCAGCCGGGCTGGGCGGGTCAGCCGATCCTCTGGGCTTCCGATCTCGTCGGCAAGGACCTCGCGCTCTGGAACACGCTGTTCGCCCTCGTGCAATGCGCGATCGGGCTTGGACTGCTCTACCGCCGCACCGTGAAGCCGGCGCTGATCCTCTCCTTCGCCTGGGCGCTGGTCGTCTGGTGGTTCGGCGAGGGGTTCGGCATGGTCCTGATGAACATGGGCTCGCCCTTTGCCGGCTCCCCTGGGGCCGTGGTCCTCTACGCGGTCGTCGGCGTCCTCGTCTGGCCCGGGGCCCAAGACGGGGGACGTTCGGCGGCCGGCGCCGGAGCGCTCGGCGATCGTGGCGGCCTCGTCGCCTGGTCGGCGGCCTGGCTCTGCTCGGCGGCGCTCTGGGTCGCGGTGCTGGCCCGGCCGGTGTACTCGATCAGCGGCTCCCTGGTCGAAGCCAGCGGCGACTCGATGCCCTGGCTGGGAGGGTTGCAGCGCTCGCTGGCCACCGCGCTGAGCGGCGAGGGCAAGCCGATCGCCGCTCTTCTGCTGGTCCTCTCGCTCGCGATCGCGGCCGGAGTCTGGAGCCGCCGGCGCCGCGAGACGCTGCTCCTCGGCGCCCTCGTCTCCCTGGTCTACTGGACCCTCGGCCAGAGCCTCGGCGGGCTCACGACCGGCAGCGCCACCGACCCCAACATCGGGCCGCTCTTCCTTCTCCTCGCGGTCGCGCTCTGGCCCGCCGGGGTGCGGAGCGCGCCAGCTCGCCGCCGGCTCAGCCCGCGCTCAGGGCGAGGAGTCCTACAACCTCTCCCGTAGCGCCGTGGCCTCGGTCTCCAGCCGGTGCTCCGTCCGCTCGAGCTCACCGTCCATCTCCTTGCTGCGCTGGTGGAAGAAGGCGCCGAAGGAGCCGGCGAGGGTGGCGACGACGGTGATCGCCCAGATGTCGAAGAAGAGCTCGAGGACCTTGCCGAGGTTGGTCTTCGGGTTGGCGACGGAGGAGGCGGTCAGGAGCTGGGATGTGGAGAAGAGGAAGGCGTCGAAGAGGTTGTGGATTTCCGTGCCCTTGGCGTGCCGCTCGGTGAAGTAGACGACGAGGGTGCAGACGACCGCGGCGAAGCCGGTCGCGAGGAAGATCGTCAGCAGTCGCCGGCGCAGGTGGGTGTGGGTCTGCGTCTGACCCTGGGCGACCGCGATCACCTCGCGGCGGGCGTGATTGACGTGGCGGCTCCCCTTCATGGATTCGCGCGCATTATCTGTCGCAGGGTGGCGGAAGCGGGGCGATCGTGTATACGAAGTCATGCCGCCGGACGAAGCCGGGACCGAAGGGTTCGTCGCCTACGCTGCCGCGCACGGCCTCACCATGGAACCGGAAGGGCGCCTGCCGCGGTCGACGCCGCTCCTCGCCGAGGGCGAGCTGCGCAGCGTCGAGGCGCTGATGCGGGGCTGGCTCGGAACCTATCTGGAAGCGCAGATCGCGATCGTCAGTCGCGACGAGACGACCACCGGCGCCGACGGCGCCGAGACGAAGGGAGAGGCCCACTTCACCGTCGCGGTCGCCCACCTGCCGAAGGCCAAGCGCTTCGTCCCCTGGCTGCTCTGCCACCGGGTCGAGGACGGGCACCTGCTCGGCCGCGCCGCCGAGCAGCTGATCCACGGCAACGACCGGATCGACCTCGAGAGCGCCGAGCTGGACCGGAGCTACCGCATCTTCGCCTCGCCCGAGCGCGACGAGGTCTGGCTGCGCGAGCTGTTCTCGCCGAGCTTCATCGTCTTCCTCCTCGATCGCGCGCCGACGGGATTCGCCTTCGAGTATGTGGATGGGACCCTCTGCGTCAGCCAGGTCGGCCGCCTCACCCTCGGCGACGACATCGACGGCCTGCGCGACTCGACCGTGGAGCTGGTCGCCCGGATCCGGGCCGAGATCAGCGAGCGACTCGGGCACGAGCAGGGCAGATCCGGCAGTAGCGGTTGGAAGGCCTGAGTCGCCGCGATCCTCTGGCTCAGATGCTGTCCGGGTGGGCAGACTCGGCCCGATTGGCGATCGCCCGCAGCCACTCACGCCTGATCAGGCCGCTGCCGGGCCGGATCAGGAGCCAGTAGAGGCCGAAGCGCCGCCGCGCCTGGGCGTCGGTGCCGGCGATTCGCGTCTCGGTCGAGAGCTCGCCATTCACGAGGCGGAAGTTGAACGCGACCTTGGCGAAGCCCGGCTCCGCGAAGCTCGCGAACTGCTCGCGGCCCTGCACCCGCCGCAGGCCGCCAGACGGCTTCCAGAAACGTCCGATGCCGGCGATGACGAGCTCCTCGCCAGGCTGCTCGGCGACCTTGCGGAAGCCCATCCGTTCGAACCCCTCGAGCACCGTGCGGTCCTCGTCGCCGCCGCTGCGGCCGAGGGTGCGCAGCCCCATCAGCGCCCGCATCAATCTCAGCTCGCTGCCCTCGAGGTCGTGGACCGCGTCCCAGAGGGCGCGGGCCGGGGCGGTGGTCGCGCACCGGTGCAGCTCGCGCCGGTCGCAGACAGGCATGATCTCGTCTATTAGAATCATATTCTAGAGTAGAATTCTAGCATGACCCGGCGCGAAGAGATCCTGGAGGCGGCGCTGGAGTCGTTCGGCGCCACCGGCACGGCGACGATCGAGGAGGTCAAGAAGCGCTCCGGCGCCAGCGTCGGCTCGATCTACCACCACTTCGGCGGCAAGGACGGGATCGCGACCGCGCTCTACCTGGAGATCCTGCGCGGCTACCAGGACGGCGTCGTGCGCGCCCTGCGAGGAGCGCCCGGCGCCGAGGACGGGGTTGGGGCGCTTGTCCGCCACCACCTGCGCTGGGTCGAACGCAACCCCGACCGGGCCCGCTTCCTGCTCCAGGGCGGCGTCGCGCGCGAGCAGGCGGGCGACGAGCTGAAGGCGCTCAACCGGGGCCTCGCCGCCGCGGTGAGCGGCTGGGTCGAGGACCAGGCGGCGATCCGCCCGCTGCGCTTCGAGATCTTCTACGCCATCGTCTTCGGGCCGGCCCAGGAGCTCGCGCGCTCCTGGCTGGGGGGGCGGATCGAGTCGCTCCGCCGGTTCGAGGAGGATCTCGCCGAGGCCGCCTGGCGGGCGGTCCGGGCCGGTTAATCCGGGGCCAGGTCGCGGATCGCCCGGCGCGCTGCGGGGACCCTGCGGCCGGCCTCGAGCTCGATCAGCGCGGCCTCGGAGGTCATCGCCACGAAGAGGCGCGCCGCGATCGGCGCCGAGGCGACCCCCATCGCCCTGAGGCTGGGCCGGGCGAGCAGGGAGAACATCTCCTCGCGCTCGCGCATGGTCGTGGTCAGGCTCCCCTGGGCGCGGCTGTCGAAGACCAGCGCCTTGACCGCGTGGTTGGCCAGGCACACGTCCAGATAGGCCTCGATCGCGCTCAGCAGCAGCTCGCGTCCGGGCTCCAGGCCCTCGACGGCGGCCGTGACGGCCTCGCTGACCCGCGCGTAGAAGCGCTGGTGCAGCGCGTCGACGAAGGCCTCGCGATCGGGGAAGTAGACGTAGAAGGTGCCCTTGGCGACGCCGGTCTGGCCGACTACCGCGGCGATGCTGAGGCCGGCGAGGCCGCGGCTGTCCGCGACCAGTTCGCCGGCGTCGAGCAGCGCCTCCCGCGTTCGCCGCCCCTTCGGGGTCACCGGCCCCGTCTCGATCGATGCCATGGGCGGAACGCTACCTGACCACGTAGTCATAAAAAGATAGTCGGCAAGTCAGCTAAAAATGACCTATCGGTCATAAATATGTTAGGTTCGGCCGGTGTCGGCGGCGACCGCTCCCCATCTCTGGCGCGCGCCGTCGCTCGGTGAGGCCGGCAGGCTCGAGCTGTCCGCCGGTGAGCTCGAGTACTTCCAGCGCGGCGACGGACCGGTGCTCGTCTTCGCCCACGGCTGGCTCGCCAACGCCAACCTCTGGCGCGACGTCGTCGAGGGCCTCGCCGGCCGCTTCCGCTGCATCGCCCTGGACCTGCCGCTCGGATCCCACCGGATTCCGATGGCGGCCGGCGCGGAGCTCACGCCGGCCGGTTGCGGGGCGATCGTCGCCGAGGCCCTGACGGCCCTCGATCTGCGCGAGGTGACGCTCGTCGGCAACGACTCCGGCGGCGCCTACTCGCAGATCGCCACCGCCGCCGACCCGGACCGGGTCGCGCGCCTGGTGCTGAACTCGTGCGAGACGCCCTACGACGAGTTCCCGCCGCCGCCGTTCGACGGGCTGCCCGCGATCGCCGCCGACGTCGCCACGCTCGGGCAGCTGTTCGAGGCGCTGCGCGACCGTGCGATCCGCTCGACGCCGCCCGCCTACGGCCTGCTGATCAAGCACCCGATCGAGGACCTCGTCTCGGACTCCTACGCCCTGCCCTGCGTCAGCAGCTCCGACGTCCTGCGCGACACCGCCAAGGTGATGTCCAGCGCGACGTCGGCGCCCGTCCACGCGGCCGGCCGACGTCTGATCGCCGACTTCGATCGCCCGGTTCTCTTCGCCTGGGGGACGGAGGACCGGGTGTTCCCGCTAGCCAACGCCGAGCGCTATGCCGGCGAGCTGGCCGGCGGTAGGGTCGTGCGCATCGCCGACGCCTACAGCTTCACCCCGGAGGACCAGCCCCAGCGGCTCGCCACGGCGATCGCGGAGTTTTGCGAGCAGACGGGTGCCCCGGAGTCGTCGCGGTGAGGGTGGAGATGCTCGACGGCGGCTGGATGACCGCTTCGGCCGCCCTCTGGCGCCGCGACGACGATCCCGAGGAGCGTGCCCGCGTCCCGGTCCCCTCCTACCTCGTCGAGACGGACAGCGAGCGGATCCTGATCGACACTGGCCTGCATCCCGGCGCCTGCGCCGATGCGGCGGCGTTCTACGGCGGCGCGGCGACGATGAGCCTCTTCTCGCTCGAGCAGGAGCGGCCCGTATGCGAGCAGGTCGAGGCCGCGACGATCACCAGGATCGTCCTCACCCACCTGCACTTCGACCACGCCGGCGGCCTCTCGCTGCTGCCCGCGAGCATCCCGATCGTCGTCCAGCGGCGCGAGTGGGAGGCGGGTGGCGACCGCGGCGCGATCGAGCGCAACTTCTTCCAC
>DATBXZ010000091.1:0-13999 GCA_036513995.1 Solirubrobacterales bacterium
GATCTGGTTCAGCGGGTAGTTCCAGGGCGTGATCGCGCCGACCACTCCGACCGGCTCGCGCAGCACCCGCGAGTTGCCGATCTCCTCTTCCCACTGGAAGCTCTCGGCCGCGTTGGCCGCGTCGGCGAACGCCCCGGCCGGCAGCCCGACCTGGATCATCTGGCTCAGCTTCAGCGGCATCCCCAGCTCCTGGGTGATCGTCGCCGCGATCTCCTCGCTGCGCTCGCCGAGCCCGGTGGCGATCGCCGCCATGTAGCCGGCGCGCTCCTCGCGCGAGGTCCGCGACCAAGAGTCGAAGGCCTCGCGAGCGGCGCCGACGGCGCGGTCGGCGTCCTCGGCGGAGCAGGCCGGAACCGTGCCCATCACCTCCTCGGTGGTCGAGTTGACCACCTCGATCGGCTCGCCCCCTGCCGGCGTCACCCACTCGCCGCCGATGAAGACCCTGTCACGAACCTGAAGCTCCGCCGCAGTCGCCATGCCCACTCCTCCTCAACGCTCGCTCACCCGTTTGGCCGTGCAGCCAACGCTAGCGCGCGGACGGTCCGCGCGGGGGGCTCAGGCAGCCGCGGTGGCGCCGTCCGCGGCTTCGCGGCCCGGTCCCGGCACCTGGATCGCGTCGCGGGCGTGCAGGGTCTTGCCGCACTCTTCGCAGACGCCGCGGTCGCTGACGGCGCCGCCGCAGACCTTGTGCCGGATCAGTTTCGGCGGGCCGCCGGGGGTGGGGGAGTAGCGATCGCCCCAGTTGAGCAGTGCGATCAGGGTCGGCCAGAGGTCGAGGCCCTTCTCGGTCAGGAAGTACTCGTAGCGGGCAGGGCTCTCCTGGTACTGGCGGCGCTCGAGGATGTCCTCGTCGATTAGGCGCTGCAGGCGCGACGAGAGCACGTTGCGGGCCACCCCGAGCGAGGCCTGCATCTCGCCGAAGCGGCGGTTGCCGTTGAAGACGTCGCGGACGATCAGCAGCGACCAGCGCTCGCCGATCACCTCCAGCGAGTTGGCGATCGAGCAGAGCTGATCCGGATAGTCGCGACCGAGCACGGGTGTGATCTTCGCACACTTAGTTGCATCAAGCAACTCACTCGGGTAGGGTTTGGCATCGCAGTCAGTTGCTTGAAGAAACCCAGCCCACCAGCCGAACGGAGGCGACGCACATGAGGCTGATTCACCGACATAGACACCACGGCCACGCCAAGGCACCGCGCATCGCGATCAGCCAAGCCGAGATCACCGCCGACCTGCACTATCCGGCGGGCGCCCGCCGTCATCAGAAGCAGGCCGCTGCCAGGTGGGGCGGCCGGTGAGCGGCGCCGACGGCGTCGTCGTCGCCCCCGAGGGGACCGCGGCCGACGTCGCCGAGGCCTTTGCCGCCTCCAGCCCCGAGACCTCGCGCAGCCGCACGCTGGTCTGGCAGGACCCGGTGGCGACCGCGGCCGCGGGGGCGACGATGACCGGGATGGAGTACATGACCGCCGTCGTCACCGGCCAGGTGCCGCCACCGCCGATCGCGGTGACGATGCGGTTGCGACCGGTCGAGCTGGAGGAGGGGCGAGTCGTCTTCGAGGGCGAGCCGGGGGAGGAGCACTACAACCCGATCGGCGTCGTCCACGGGGGCTACGCCGCGACGCTGCTGGACTCGGCGCTCGGCTGCGCGGTCCACACGACCCTCCCCGCCGGCGTCGCCTACACCTCGCTTGGCCTCGAGGCCAAGTTCGTGCGCCCGATCACCCGCGACACCGGCCGCGTCCTCTGCGAGGCCAGCGTGCTCTACCGCGGCCGCAAACAGGCGACCGCCGAGGCGAGGCTGACCGCCGCCGAGAGTGGCAAGTTGCTCGCCCACGGGGTCGCCACCTGCATGATCCTCGGCGGAGCCTAGGAGGCTTGGTGGCGCGCCAGCTCGACCAGCAGGCGGACGCCGAAGCCGCTGGCGTCGCTGCCGGTGTACTCGCGGCCGACGTCCCAGGCGGTGCCGGCGATGTCGACGTGCGCCCACGGCGTCTCGCCGACGAACTCCTCGAGGAAGGAGGCGGCGGTGATCGTGCCCGCCTTGCGCTTCGAGGCGAGGTTGGAGAGGTCGGCGACGGTCCCCTGCATCAGCGCCTTGAACTCGGGGTGGAGGGGCAGGCGCCAGGTCAGCTCGCCGCTCTCCTCGCCGGCC
The DNA here is from genome assembly GCA_036513995.1 of Solirubrobacterales bacterium. GTDB lineage: Bacteria > Actinomycetota > Thermoleophilia > Solirubrobacterales > 70-9 > VAYN01. The sequence goes on from DATBXZ010000091.1 coordinate 2,153, forward strand.
CGCGCGACCGCGGCGGCAAGCTCGTCGTCGTTGGCGATCACCGCGGCGTAGGTCGAGCCGAGGGCGATCGTGACGGCGCCGGTCAGGGTGGCGAGGTCGACGATTCGCTCGGCGCCGAGCTCGACCGCGTAGGCGAGCGCGTCGGCGAGGATCAGCCGGCCCTCGGCGTCGGTGTTGTTGACCTCGACCGTCTTGCCGTTGTATTGGGTGATGATGTCGCCGGGCTTGATCGCCGTTCCCGAGGGCATATTCTCGGTCGCGGGCACGACCGCGACCAGGTCGACCGGCAGGCCCAGCTCGGCGATCGCCGCCACCGCCTCCAGCACCGCCGCCGCTCCCGACATGTCCATCTTCATCTCCTGCATGCCGGCGCCCGGCTTCAGCGAGATGCCGCCGGTGTCGAAGGTGACGCCCTTGCCGACCAGGCCCAGGGTCGGGCCGGAGCCGCCGCCGGCGTAGCGGAGGACGATCAGCCGCGCCGGCTCGCCGCCACCGCGACTGACCGCGACCAGGCCGCCCATCCCCTTGGCGGCGATCTGCTCGGGGCCGAGCACGTCGACCGTGACCGCGTCGTGAGCGGTGGCGATCTCCTCCGCGCGGGCCGCCAGGTAGCCCGGAGTGGCGACGTTGGCGGGGGTGCTCTGCAGGTCGCGGGCACGGTTCTGGGCCTCGGCGTAGACGCGCGCCGCCGCGGCCGCCGCGGCCACGCTCTCCGGCGCCAGCAGCGTCAGCGAGTCCAGGCGGGGCGGCGACGGGTCCTCGGAGCCCGCCCCCTTGCCCTTGAAGCGATCGAAGCGGTAGGAGCCGAGGATCGTGCCGGTCACCAGCGCTTCCGCCGCCGCGGCGTCGTCGGCGGTTTCCGGCAGCGCCCAGGCGATCGAGCCCACCTCCAGCCGGCCCGCCTCCTTCGCGGCCAGCGCCGCGGCGACCCGCAGGCGCTCGCTGTCCACCTCCTCGCGCTTGCCCAGGCCGACGACCAGCACCCAGCAGGCCGGCTCGTCGGGATGGAGCGCCAGCAGCTTCTTGTAAGCGCCCTTGGCGCTTCCCGCGCCGGCCTCGCCGGCGAGCGCGGCCGGCAGCGACTCGTCCTCGTAGAGGCCGACCGCGACCAGGTCGGTCCCGGCTCCCAACAGCTCGCTTTGACGCACCTCGACCTTCATCGAGCGCGAGTCTATGCGCTCGCAAGTGCAGCGGCGATGCCTCCCGGTATCGTCCCGTCCGGGCCTGGTGCCCGCACGATCAGACCCCTCGAACTCGCAGAAGAAAGGCAGTAGATGCCCAGCTCAGTGATCCTTGGAACCGCCCGCACCCCCTTCGGCAAGATGGGCGGGGCACTGTCCTCACTCGGCGCCACCGACCTCGGCGGCACGGTGATCGAGGCGGCCCTGGAGCGCTCCAGCGTCGACCCCGAGCAGGTCCAGCAGGTCGTCTTCGGCCAGGTCCTGCAGGCCGGTCAGGGGCAGATCCCCTCGCGCCAGGCCCAGATCAAGGGCGGCATCCCCAAGGAGGTCCCCTCGGAGACGGTCAACAAGGTCTGCGCCTCCGGCATGCGCACGCTCGGCATCGCCGACATGGCGATCCGGGCCGGCGACACCGAGGTCGCCGTCACCGGCGGCATGGAGTCGATGAGCCAGGCGCCGTACCTGCTGCCGGGCGCCCGCTTCGGCTTCCGCATGGGTGACGTCACCGCGATCGACGCGATGACCCACGACGGCCTCACCAACCCCTTCACCGAGAAGCAGATGATCAACGAGGCCAGCGAGGTCTCCAACGAGCTGGAGATCACCCGCGTCGACATGGACCGCTTCGCCGAGCGCTCGCACCGGCTCGCCGCCGAGGCCACCGACGCCGGCCGCCTCGCCGACGAGATCGTCGGCGTCACCGTGAAGTCGCGCAAGGGCGAGAGCACGGTCGAGGCCGACGAGGCAATCCGCCCCGACACGACCCTGGAGACGCTGGCGAAGCTGAAGGCGATCGGTGGCGAGGACGCCACTCACACCGCCGGCAACGCCCCGGGCGTCAACGACGGTGCCGGCGCGATCGTCGTCGCCTCCTCCGACTGGGCCGAGCGCGAAAGCCGCACCCCGCTGGCCCGCGTCCTCTCCTACGGGATGGTCGGCGACGACTTCGCCTACCTGGCAAAAACCCCCGCCAACGCCGCCAAGCAGGCGCTGGAGAAGATCGGCAAGAGCCCCGCCGACGTCGACCTCTGGGAGATCAACGAGGCCTTCGCCTCGGTCGCCCTCAACTCGGTGCGGATGCTCGGCGTCGACGAGGAGAAGGTCAACGTCAACGGCGGCGCGATCGCCCTCGGCCACCCGATCGGCGCTTCCGGCGCCCGCATCGTCGGTTCGCTCGTGCACGAGCTGCAGCGCCGCGGCGGCGGCCTCGGCGTCGCCGCGATCTGCTCCGGCGGCGGCCAGGGCGACGCGATCGTGATCGAAGTCCCGGGGAGCTAGCTTGAGCCGCGGCGCGGCCTTCTTCGACCTGGACAAGACCCTGATGGCGGGTTCGTCCGGGATGCAGTTCGCCCGCGTCGCGGCCCAGCACGGGATCGTCAGCCGCCGCCAGCTCGCCAGCTGGGGCTTCGAGCACCTGCGCTACCGCCTGCGTGGCACCACCGACGAGCGCACCGGCGACGTGCTCCGGGTCGCCCGCGAGCTGATCCGCGGCGTGCCCGCCAAGACCGTCGAGCGGATGGGGCCGGAGGTGATGGCGGCGGTCTTGCCGCGCGTCTTCCCGCAGATGCTCGACGAGGTCCACGCCCACCAGGACGCCGGCCGCCCCACCTTCATCGTCAGTGCCGCCGGCAACGACGTCGTCGAGTCGCTGGCCCAGGTGCTGGGCATGGAGGGCGGCATCGGCACCCGTTACGAAGTCGACGCCGAGGGCAGCTTCACCGGTCGCTTCGAGGGGCCGTTCGTCTACGGGCCCGGCAAGGTCGAGGCGATGCGGGCCTTCGCCGCGCGCCACGAGATCGACCTCGAGGCCTCCTACGCCTACTCCGACTCGCTCTCGGACCTGCCGATGCTGCGCGCGGTCGGCCACCCGGTCGCCGTCAACCCCGACCCGCCGCTGGCCGCGCTCGCCCGCGAAGAGGGCTGGCAGACGCTGCGCTTCGAGCGCCTCGGCCGCCGCCTCGTCGCCGTCGCGGTGACCTTGCTGGCGACCGTCGCCGGCCTCGGCGCCTCCCGCGTCGCCGCCCGCCGCAAGCCGCCGCCCCGCCGCTTCGCCCGCCGGCCCTAGACTGCTCCCATGGCAGCCGAGCCAGGTTCGAAGCCCGAGTTCAAACAGCGCGACGCCGAGTTCACGACCATCTCCGGACAGGAGATCGAGCCGCTCTACGCCGAGCAGGATCTCGACCCCGGCCTCGAGGAGCGGGTCGGCCAACCCGGCGAGTACCCGTTCACCCGCGGTCCCTACCCGTCGATGTACCGGGGGCGGCTCTGGACGATGCGCCAGTTCGCCGGCTTCGGCACCGTCGAGGAGACCAACGAGCGCTTCCACTACCTGCTCGACCACGGCCAGACCGGGCTCTCCACCGCCTTTGACATGCCGACCCTGATGGGCTACGACTCCGACCACGAGCGCAGCCTCGGCGAGGTCGGCCGCGAGGGCGTCGCCGTCGACACGCTCGACGACATGGAAGGGCTCTTCGCCGGAATCCCACTCGGCGGTGTCACCACCTCGATGACGATCAACGCCCCGGCGGCGATCCTGCTCGCCTACTACGTGCTCGTCGGCGAGTCCCAGGGCGTTCCACCCGAGCAGCTGGGGGGGACGATCCAGACCGACATCCTCAAGGAGTACATCGCCCAGAAAGAGTGGTGCTTCCCGATCGAGCCGGCGATGCGCCTGGTCACCGACATGATCGAGTGGTGCTCGCGGGAGATGCCGCGCTGGCACCCGGTCTCGATCTCCGGCTACCACATCCGCGAGGCCGGGTCGACCGCCCAGCAGGAGCTCGCCTTCACGCTCAAGGACGGCTTCACCTACGTCGAGCGGGCGCTCGAGCGTGGCCTCGACATCGACGACTTCGCTCCCCGCCTCTCCTTCTTCTTCAACGCCCACGTCGACTTCTTCGAGGAGATCGCCAAGTACCGGGCGGCACGCCGGATCTGGGCCCGTGAGCTGCGCGACACCTACGGCGCCAAGCGCGAGGAGTCGATGCGGCTGCGCTTCCACACCCAGACCGCCGGCGTCTCGCTGACCGCCCAGCAGCCGCTCAACAACATCGTCCGCACCTCGCTGGAGGCGATGGCGGCGGTGCTCGGCGGCACCCAGTCGCTGCACACCAACTCCTACGACGAGGCGCTGGCGCTGCCGACCGAGGAGGCGGTTCGAGTTGCCCTGCGCACCCAGCAGATCATCGCCAGCGAGTCCGGCGTCACCAACACCGCCGACCCGCTCGGCGGCTCCTGGTTCGTCGAGAAGCTGACCGACGAGATGGAGGCCGCCGCCTACGGCTACTTCGCCCGCATCGACGAGTTGGGAGGGATGGTCGAGGCGATCCGCCGCAACTTCCCCCAGCGCGAGATCGCCGATGCCTCCTTCACCTACCAGCAGGAGCTGAACGAGCGCAAGCGGATCGTCGTCGGCGTCAACGACTTCGTCCAGGAGGACGAAGAGCCGACCCCGATCCTGAAGATCGACGCGGCGCTGGAACGCAAGCAGACCGACCGCCTGGCGGCGACCCGCGCCCGCCGCGACGGCGGCGCCGTCGAGAGCGCCCTGGCCGAGCTCAAGCTGGCCGCCGCCGGCGAGGGCAACCTGATGCCGCCAATCATCGCCGCCGCCCGCGCCCGCGCCAGCGAGGGCGAGATGATCGCGGCGATGCAGGAGGTCTTCGGGACCTACACCGAGAGCCCCGTGTTCTAGGCTTCCGCCCGCTGATGGAGGCCGCCACCGCCCGCAAGATCCGCGTCGTCGTCGCCAAGCCCGGCTTGGACGGCCACGACCGCGGCGCCAAGATCATCGCTCGCGCCCTGCGCGACGCCGGCATGGAGGTCATCTACACCGGCCTGCACCAGACGCCCGAGCAGATCGCCGAGACGGTGATCCAGGAGGACGCCGACGCGGTCGGCCTCTCGATTCTCTCCGGCGCCCACATGACCCTGGTGCCCCGGGTCGTGGCGCTGCTGGCCGAGCAGGGCGTCGACGACGTCCTGGTCACGGTGGGGGGGACGATCCCGGCCGACGACATCCCCGAGCTGAAGAAGCTCGGCGTCGCCGCCGTCTTCACGCCGGGGGCCGGTACCGACGAGATCGTCGAGTTCATCAGCGCCGGTGCCGCCGAGCGCCACGCGCGCGGCGAATAACGCTCCGTCAGCAAGCTGGATAAACTTCCCCGACTCACCTGACTGACTGGTCAATCAACCAGCCCAAGGAGGCTTCACTTGAAGATCTGCGTCCTGGTCAAGGAGGTTCCGGACGCCGCGGTACAGAAGCGCATCGATCCCAACACGATGCGGCTGGACCGCGGCGGCGAGAAAAACCTCAACCCCTTCGATACGCATGCCCTCGAGGCGGCCATGCAGATCAAGGAGGGTGGAGCTATCCCGGTCGAGGAGGTCGTGGCCGTCACCATGGGCCCCGGCTCCGCCGTCCGCGCTCTGCACAAGGCGGTGGCGCTCGGTGCCGACCGCTCGGTGCACCTCTCCGACGATGCCCTGCAGGGCTCCGACGTCTGCGCCACCGGCTACTCGCTGGCCAAGGTGCTCGAGTCCGAGAGCCCCGACCTGGTCCTGCTGGGCCAGCAGTCCGATGACGGCGAGTGCTACACGATCGGCGCCGTCGTCGCCGACCATCTGCAGATGCCTTCGCTGACGCAGGTGATCAAGATCGACGTGGCCGACGGCAAGCTGCGCTGCGAGCGCCAGGCCGAGTACGGGTACGACACCGTCGAGGTCGAGCTGCCCGCCGTGATCAGCGTCGGCGATGCGATCAACGAGCCTCGCTACCCGAGCCTGAAGGCGATCATGGGGGCGAAGAAAAAACCGCTCGACACCAAGGCGACCGGCGACGTCGGCATCGACGGCGGCATGGTCGGCGAGGCCGGCTCCAAGACCGCGGTCCTCGCGCTCAACCCGCCCCCCGCCAAGGTGGCCGGCGAGATCATCGAGGACGAGGACACCAACGAGACGGTCGAAAAGATCGTCGCCTGGCTTGACGAGAGGAAGCTGATCTAGATGGCAGGCATCCTGGTTTACGCCCTCCACGACGACGAGGGCAACTTCAACAAGAACTCGCTCGGAGCGATCTCCGAGGCGGCCAAGCTGGCCGGCGAAATCGGCGGCGAGGCCGCCGCTCTGGTGGTCGGCGACATCGCCGACGACGCCTGTGCCGGCCTCGGCAACTGGGGCGCGGCCAAGGTCTACCGGGCCAAGAGCGTCCCGGAGGGGCTGGCCCAGCCGATCGTCGACGCGATGGCCAAGGTCATCACCGAGAACGACATCTCCTACGCGCTGTTCGGCGGTGGGCTGCTCGGCTTCGAGATCGGTGCCGGCCTGACCGCCCGTCTCAACGCCGGCGTCACCATGGAGGTCACCGAGGTCAAGGTGCAGGACGGCAAGCTGGTCGCCGAGCGCCCGATCCTGCAGGACTCCGAGATCGCCGACGTCGGCTACGTCAGCGAGCCCGGCATCATCATCAGCCGCCTCAACGCCTTCGACGCCAAGGAGAGCGGCGGCACGGCCGAGGTCGTCGATGTCGATGTCGAGCTGTCCGCCTGGTCGACCAAGGCGACGATGGTCCAGCGCGGCGAGCAGCGTGGCGCCGACGTCAACATCGAGGACGCCGACATCCTCGTCGGCGGTGGACGTGGCCTCGGTGCCGCCGAGGGCTTCAAGCTCGCCGAGGAACTGGCCGAGTCGATGGGCGGCGCCGTCGCCGCGACCCGCGCGGTCGTCGACGCCGGCTGGTACCCCTATGCGGCCCAGATCGGCCAGACCGGCAAGACGGTCGCGCCGAAGCTCTACCTGGCCGCCGGTGTCTCCGGCGCGATCCAGCACAAGGTCGGGATGCAGAACTCGGAGAACATCCTCGCGATCAACAAGGACCCGAACGCGCCGATCTTCGAGTTCTCGGACCTCGGCGTGGTCGGCGATCTGCACAAGATCGTCCCCAAGCTGACCGAGGCGATCAAGGCCAAGAAGGGCGGCTGAGTTCGTGCCCGCCGTCGCTCCCAGCGAGTTCCCACCGCCGTTCGACTCCGCCGACGTGATCGGTCCCCCGACCGATCCCGCCGACGAGCGCATCGAGGTGGGGGTCGCGATAGTCGGCGGCGGGCCCGCCGGTCTCGCCTGTGCCAACAAGGTCATGCAGCTGCTCGAGGACGAGCCGGAGCTGACCGAGAAGCTGGGCGAAGTACCGGTCGCGGTGATCGAGAAGGGAAAAGTCGCCGGAGCGCACCTGCTCTCCGGGGCCAACATGCGGCCCTCGGCGATGGAAGAGCTGTTCCCCGACCTCGACAAGTCGGAGTGGCCGGTCTACCAGGAGGTCACCAAGGACGCGGTCTACCTGCTGACGTCGGGCAAAGCGCTGCCGCTGAAGCCGATGCCGCCCAACTTCAAGAACCACGGCAACTACGTCACCTCGGTCTCCAAGCTCGGCCGCTTCCTCTCCGACAAAGCCGAGGAAGCCGGCGTCTACATCCTCTCCGAGACCGCCGCGACGAAGCTGCTGGTCGAGGATCGCGTCGTCAAGGGCGTCCGCTCCGGCGACCGCGGCCGCGGCAAGGACGGCGAAGAGCTCGGCAACTTCGAGCCCGGCTCCGACGTCGTCGCCAAGGCGACCGTGCTCGCCGAGGGCACGGTCGGCCACCTCAGCTACGCCGCCTACGACTACTTCGACCTGCACGGCGCCGACCCGATGCGCTGGGAGCTCGGGGTCAAAGAGGTCTGGGAGGTGAAGGAGCCGCTCGACCGGGTGATCCACACGATGGGCTGGCCGCTGCGCAAGGCCGCCCGCCACAACGAGTTCGGTGGCAGCTTCATCTACCCGATGGGCGAGGACAAGATCTGCATCGGCCTGGTCGTCGGCCTCGACTACACCGACGCCACCTTCAGCTGTCACGACGCGCTGCAGCTGCTGAAGACCCACCCCTTCATCGAGAAGATCCTCGAGGGTGGCAAGCGAGTCGCCTGGGGCGCCAAGACGATCCCCTCCGGCGGCTACTTCTCGATGCCGAAGCGACTCGCGGTGCCCGGCATGATGATCGCCGGCGACGCCGCCAGCATGGTCAACGTGCCGACCCTGAAGGGCGTCCACTACGCGATGCACGCGGGGATGTTCGCGGCGGAGACGATCGTCGAGACGCTGAAGGAGGACATCGACTCGGTCAACTTCGAGGCCTACGACGAGAAGGTCCACAACTCGCTGATCGAGAAGGAGATCTACGAGTCGCGCAACATGCGCCAGCCCTTCTCCAAAGGCTTCTTCCTCGGTGGCGCGATCGCCTCGGCGATGACCGTGACCAAAGGCAACTTTCCCGGCGGCCACTGGAGCCAGGAGGACGACGCCGAGCACGCGATGGACCTCGGCAAGGCCGGCGACATGTACGTCAAGCCCGACAACGAGCTGACCTTCAACAAGCTCGACTCAGTCTTCCTCTCCGGCAACGCGACCCGCGACGACGCCCCCAACCACGTTCGCATCCAGACCCGCGTCCCCAAGGAGATCGCCCAGACCTGGGTCTCGATGTGCCCGGCCCAGGTCTACGAGATCCCCGAGGACCAGCTGCAGAGCCAGGCCGCGGAGGTCGACGTCCACGTCACCGCCTCCAACTGCGTCCAGTGCGGCGCGATCACCGCTAAGGGCGGCCGCCTCACCCTTCCCGAGGGTGGCGACGGCCCCCTTTACCAAGAGACGTAAGGGCGGGCGCCCCGGACAAGGGCGCCTGCGGGCGAGGTTTACGTTCTCGGCACCCTCGTCCGGGGCGCCCGCTGCGTAGGTCACTAGGCTCGCGCGGATGCTCGCCCTCGGGATACTCGCTGCGGTAGGAGCGTCGGTTCTCTACAACACCTCGATCGCGTTGCAGGCGCTGGAGGCGCGGGATGTGGGGCACGAGCACTCGCTGCGGGTCTCGCTGATCGGGAAACTGGTGCGGAACCGCAAGTGGCTGGGAGCGACGGCGCTGGGGTTGCTGGGGTGGCCGCTGGAGATCGTGGCCCTGCTGCTGGCGCCGCTGACGGTGGTGCAGCCCTGCCTGGTCAGCGGCCTGATCGTGCTGCTCTGGCTGGGCGCGACCAGGCTGGGCGAGTCCCCGGGCAGGCGCGAGTTCGTCGCCGTGGGAGCGATCGTCGCCGGTGTCGTCGGTGTCGCCTGGGCGGCGCCCGACCGGACCACCGACCACGCCGGCACCGCGGCGATCGTCCTGGCGCTGGGCCTGGTGGCGATCCCGGTCGCGGCCCCCTACGCGATGCGACGCCGGGCCTCTTCGATGAGCCTGCTGGCCGTCCTCGGCGCCGGCTTCGGCTACGCCTGGACGGCGATCGCGAGCAAGCTGCTGACCGACGAGCTCGCCGCCGGCACCTTGCTGGTCGCGTTCGTCTGGCTGGCCACCGCGCTGGCCTCCGAGGGGCTGGCCCTGCTGAGCGAGATGAGTGCCCTGCAGCGGCGGCCCGCCACCCACGTCGCCCCGGTGATGTTCGCGGTGCAGGTGCTGGTGCCGGTGATCCTGGCGCCGCTGATCTTCGAAGAGAAGTGGTCGACGACCCCGCTCGGCGGCGCTGTCCTGGTCGCCTTCATGGCGGTGGCCATCGCCGGCACCATCCTGCTGGCCGGCTCGAAGGTGGTTGGCGCCGTGCTCGAGTCCGCTCACGCCGACGACTGATTTTCGTCCCGCGGCGGGTAATTGATCCGGTTTCGCTGCTAGCCTTGCGGCCGCCTTCGGCGTCGTAACCCGTCAAGTCCCGCCAGGGCACAAACCCCTCCCAGCCACACTCACCAAGGAGCCATCGTTAGGCCCGCAGAGACAACCCGGCCCGATGCGACCAAGTTCGCGATCGGGTTCGACCACCGCGACCGCACCCGCTTGTTCGACCTCTGGACCGAGGTCCTCGATTCCGAGCAGTGGTCCGAGGGGGCGAAGCTGGCCGCCTTCGAGCAGCGCTGGTCGGAGTGGAACGGGCTGCCGAGCCTGGGGCTCTCCAGCTGGGCCGGGGGAGCACTGGCCGCGCTCGAGTTCGCCGGCGTCGAGGGCGGGACCGTGCTCTGCCCCTCCAACACCTTCATGGCTACCCCGCTGGCCGCGATCGGCGCCGGCGCCGAGGTCGAGTTCGTCGATTGCAACCGCAGCGACCTCTGCATGTCCTTCGAGGACTTCGAGGCCAAGGCCGAGCGGCACAAGCCGCGCGCCGCGATCCTCGTCCACATCGGCGGCCACATCGCCTTCGACGCCGAGCGGATCGCCGCCTACTGCCGTGACCACGGGATCTTCCTGCTCGAGGACTGCGCCCATGCCCACGGCGCCGACTGGAACGGCACCAGGCCGGGCGCCATCGGCGATGCCGGCGTCTACTCGCTCTACGCGACCAAGACCGTCTCCACCGGCGAGGGTGGGGTGCTCGTCTCCTCCAACCAGGAGCTGCTCGACTTCGCCGCCAAGTTCCGCAACTACGGCAAGTTCGAGCACGAGGTCGACGGCCTCAACTTCCGCATGAGCGAGTTCACCGCCGCCCTGGCGCTGGTCCAGGCCGAGCGCATGGAGGAGATCGTCGCCTGGAAGAACGAGTATGCCCGCGACCACCTGGACCCCGTCCACCCGGCGCGGCTGGAGTTGCCGGAGGGGATGACCTCGGGCTACTACAAGTACATCGTCTTCGACCAGATCGAGAAGAGCACGGGGCGCGTCTACGACCAGCCCTGTCACCGCATCATGGGTCGCTCCGACGAGCTGCCCAACACCGACTGGGTGGCCGAGAACCACTGGTGCGTGCCGCTCTACTACCGCCCCGAGAGCCGCGCGGCGGCGCTCAGCAAGGAGGCAGCATGAGGGTCCTGGTAACCGGCGGCGGGGGCTTCATCGGCTCCCACGTGGTCGATCGCCTGCTCGACCGCGGGATGACGCCGCGGATCTTCGACCTCAGCGCCTCGCCGTACCACTCGCCGCTGGAGGTCGAGACCTTCACCGGCTCGATCACCGACCCGGCCAACCTCGACCTGGCGATGCGCGACTGCGACGCCGTCATCCACCTCGCCGCCGTCGCCGACGTCGGCCACGTCCTCGCCGACCCGGTCCTGGCCGAGGAGGTCAACACCCGCGGCACCCTCAACGTGCTCGAGGCCGCCGCCGGCGCCAAGGTCGGCCGCGTCGTCTACGGCTCGACCACCTGGGTCTACAGCGACTGCGTCGAGCAGGACGTCAGCGAGGACACGCCGATCCCGGCACCGCGCCACATCTACACCGCGACCAAGCTCGCCGGCGAGACCTACTGCGCCGGCTACTCCGAGCTCTACGACCTCGAGAGCACGGTCCTGCGCTTCGGCATCCCCTACGGGCCGCGTGCCCGCGCCGCCGGCGTGGTCGCCAAGTTCACCGACCTCGCCTTCGAAGGCAAGTCGCTGACGATCGCCGGCGACGGCAGCACGACCCGCAGCTTCATCTACGTCGAGGACCTGGCCGACGGCATCGTCGCCGCGCTCGCTCCCGAGGCCGCCGGCCGCACCTACAACCTCTCCGGCGACGAGGTCGTGACGATCCTCGAAATCGCCGAGCGGGTGCAGGAAAACACCGACAACTGCGAGATCGTCCACACGCCACCGCGCCCCGGCGACTTCCCCGGCAAGGCGATCTCCAACGAGCGGGCGCTCGAGGAGCTCGGCTGGAAAGCCGAGACCAGCTTCCGC
>DATBXZ010000092.1:0-4167 GCA_036513995.1 Solirubrobacterales bacterium
CCGCGAGATCGCCGGCGTCAGCGTCCACGACATCGACGACGTGCAGACGATCGTCGAACGCAACACCAGCGGCCGCGAGGCCGAGGCGAAGCGAGCGGAGCGGATCATCGAGGCCGAGCTCGACCGCGACCGAGGGGATCGAGACGCCCTTCTCGCTGATCCCGGTCTCCTCGCGGGCGCGGCCGCCGGCGGCGAGGGCGCCGCGGAAGAGGCGGTTGAGGATCGGCCCGGTGCCGCCCTCGACCAGGGCCAGCTCGTAGGCGCGTTTGACCTGGCCCTGGATCTCGGCCTCGCCGACGATCATCGAGTCGAGCCCGGCGGTCACCCGCAGCAGGTGGCGCGCGGCCTCGCCCGAGCGCAGCGAGTAGAGGTGGCCGAGCAGCTCGGTCGGCCGGATCTCCGCCTGTCGGGTCAGCACCCCGAGCGCCGTCGACTCGGCCTCGACCGGGTCGGAGACGATCAGGTAGAGCTCGGTCCGGTTGCAGGTCGAGATCGCCGCCGCCTCGTGGATCCCGGCCGCCGCGGTCAGCTCGCGCAGGGCGGAGACGGCGCGCCCCTCGGTCAGCGAGAGCCGCTCGCGCAGGTCCAGCGGGGCCGTCTTGTGGGAGACGCCGAGGGCAAGCAACTCAGACATCGGCGCTCACCTCCTCGCGCTGCTCCTCCGCTTTGCGCTGCTCGGCGAAGCTGGCGAGCTCGCGCAGCTCCCGCTCGATCCGCTGCAGTTTGGCGGCCATGATCGCGACGTAGACGACGATCAGGACCAGGAAGACGATGTAGGCGCCGGCGACGTACTTGCCGCCTTCGCCGAGCGGCAGGGCCGGGGCACTGGCCAGCAGGGCGTGCACCTAGCTCACCTCCGGGGCGATCCGCGAGCCGCTGCCGGGCGCCGGCGCGTCGAGGGCGCGGCGCAGGCGCTTGACCTGGCCGGAGGCGCTCTTCGCGGTCAGCTCGAACTTGACCAGGGTCACCCAGAGCAGCGCGATCGCCGCCAGGCAGAAGAGGAAGGTCAGCATCATCGAGCCGGGCAGGCCGCCGTTGGCGGTGGCGAAGACGCGAGGGTGGACGAGGCTCTGCGCCATCCGCACCGCCATGAAGTTGAGCGGCACGAAAGCGCCGGCGGTGATCGCGAAGACCGAGGCGTAGCGGGCCTGGCGCTCGGGGTCCTCGATCGCGTAGCGGAAGGGGTAATAGGTCGCGTACATGAGGAAGACGATCAGGAAGCTGACCAGGGTCGGCTCGTCCCAGACCCACCAGTGCCCCCAGGAGGCTTTGGCCCAGATCGAGCCGGTCAGCAGCACGGCGACGCCGAAGATCACCGACATGTGGATCGAGACGTAGGAGTAGGCGTCCCACTTGCGGTTGCCCGTGCGCAGATGGGCGATCGCGAAGACGCCGCCGACCACGAAGCCGACCAGCGCCACGATCGCCAGCGGCACGTGCAGGTAGAAGATCTTCTGGATGATGCCCTGGTCGGTTTCGATCGGGGCGTAGAAGAAGACCAGCGACAGCCCCGCGGCAAGCATTGCCACGGTGGCGATCGAGAGTGGTCTCAGTCCTTTGCCGAACATGCTTTCGGGGGGTGGGCCGGGCCCGGCGGGTCAGTCCTCCAGGAGGAAGTCGAACACCGCATAGCCGACCAGGCCGAAGATCAGATCGTATAGCCCGAGCACCATCAGCCAGGTGCCGAAGCGGTCGTAACCGGGACCGCCCAGGGCCAGCAGCGGCTCGGTGGCGCCGGTCGCGGCGATCATCAGCGGCACCACCAGGGGCAGCAGGACCAGCGGCACCAGCAGGTCGCGGGCGCGCGAGTTGACCGCCATCGAGGAGATCAGGGTGCCGGTCGCGGCCAGGCCGAGGTCGGCCAGCAGCAGGACCAACGCCAGCGGCACCAGCCCTCCCAGATCGTGGAGGAAGAAGAGGGCGAAGACGGGCACCGCGATTACCTCCAGCGCCAGCAGGTAGACGAGCAGCGCCGCCGCCTTGGCGGTGAAGAGGGCGCTGCGGTCGATCGGGGCGAGCCGGATCGCGTCGAAGCCGCCCTCCTCGCGCTCAGCGACGAAGAGGCGGTTGATGCCGAGCACGGCGGCGAACAGCAGCGTCGCCCAGAGCACGCCGGCGGCGAGGCTGCCGGAGAGGCTGGTGCGGTCGAGCCCGAAGCGGAAGATGACGAAGGTGGTGACGCTGAAGAGCGCCATCGCCGGCAGCGACTGCAGGGTGCGCAGCTCCGCGCGCAGGTCCTTGCCGAGGATCGCCGCGAAGGCGGCACGCGAGGAGGTCACGAGACCGCCGCCGTCTCGCCGATGCCGAGTCGCAGCACCTGGTCGGCCTCGGGCAGGAAGCGCTCGGGGTCATGGGTGACGACGACGCGGGTGTGTCCCCCGCCGGGGCCGATCAGGGCACGGGCCAGCTCGCGTCCCTCGGCGTCGAGGTTGGAGTCGGGCTCGTCGAGCAGCAGCAGCTCCGGCTCGTGCAGGACGCAGCGGCAGATCGCCAGCCGCTGCCGCATCCCGGCCGAGAGCTCGGCGACCCGCTCGTCGGCGCGCCGCTCCATCCCGGCACCGCCCAGCAGCTCCGCGATCCGCTCCTCGGCGGCCGCGCCGGAGATTCCGTGCAGCTTCGCGTGGAAGCGCAGGTTCTCGCGGCCGCTGAGGTCCCGGTACAGCAGCGGCTCATGGCCGAGGTAGCCGATCCGCCCGCGCAGCTTCCAGGCCTCGCTTGGCAGCGAGCAGCCGAGCACACGGACCTCGCCGCCGCTCGGCCGCAGCAGCGTCGCCAGGATCCGCAGCAGCGTCGTCTTGCCGGCGCCGTTGGGGCCCAACACGACCAGCGAGTCGCCGGCGGCGAGGGTCAGTCCGACGCCGTCGAGCGCCGTCCGTTCGCCGTAGTCGCGACGCAGGCCGGCGAGGTGGATCGCCGTCCCACCGGCCTCGGCCGGCGCTTTCTCCTGCTCAGGGGGCATCGCGGAGGATTGTGAAGCGTTGGGGATGATCTAGGCTGCCGCGGCGATTTCGGCAGAGGCGCGATCTCTCGACAAGGAGGATGTGGATGAGCAAGAGGAAACGGGTCACGGGGCTGTTCGCGGCCGCCATTGCGACGGCGGCGCTCGCTGTTCCGGTCGTCGCCTCGGCGGATCACCCCGGCCAGACCGTGGAACTGAAGTCGACGATCACGATCAATCCCTTTGGCAGCGCCGGCAAGGTCTCCTCGTCGAACGCGAACTGCGTCGAGGATCGTCAGGTCATCGTCAAGGAGAAGGGCTACGGCAAGATCGGCTCCACGAGCACGAGCTCGACCGGCAGCTGGAAGGCTGAACCCAAGTACAAGGGCAACGTCCCACTCAAGGTCTGGGCAGAAGCGAAGCCGGTAACCCAGGGCACCGCCGGCACGATCTACAAGTGCCTCGGCGCCAGCTCGAAGATCCGCACGATCAACGGCGGCTGATTTCGCGGGGGCTGGGCGAGTTATCTCCCCATAGGGGTAAGAACTCGCCCAGCCGGTCAGCGGCGCTTCTTCAGCGTGCGCTGGCCGATCTTCAGCAGCGGCCCCATGCCCTCGCGCAGCGCCCGGGTGCGGGTCTCGCCTTTGCCGTAGAGGATCCTGGCCGAGGCCTGGACGGCTTCGCCGAGGGTGCGGTCGTAGGGGTGCCACCAGAAGTCGCGGGTCAGGCCCGGCTCCCAGGCGTTCATCTTGATGTTGACGCACTCGTAGAAGCCGAATTTGGAGTGCGAGCGGCCGACGCCGGAGTCCTTGACGCCGCCCCAGGCGCACTGGCAGGCGCCGTGGCTGAAGGAGTGGTCGTTGACCCAGACCATTCCCGATTCGAGGCGGCGGGCAATCCGCTCGCCCTTCTGGCGGTCCTTGGTCCAGACCGAGGCACCGAGCCCGAACTCGGAGTCGTTGGCGAGGTCGATCGCCTCCTGCTCGGAGTCGACGACGACGATCGGCAGGACCGGGCCGAAGATCTCCTCGCGCATGATCCGGGTCTGGTGGGTGACGCCGGTGAGCACGGTCGGGGCGACGAACTTGCCAGGGAGCCCTGGCACGTCGGTCGCGCCGCCGCAGAGCTTGGTGGCGCCGCTGGCGACCGCGTCCTCGATCAGGTCGACGACGATCTCGTACTGGCCGTCGGAGGTCATCGGGCCGATCTCGGTCTCCCACTCGAGCGGG
>DATBXZ010000093.1:0-2806 GCA_036513995.1 Solirubrobacterales bacterium
CGACCGCAGCCTCAACGGCATCTTCCTCAACGGCGAGACGGTCGAGTTCGCGCCGCTGAACGACGGTGACGAGCTGGTGATCGGCCACTACAGCCTCTACCTGCTGAAGCTCTAGCCCGGCCGCGCCTCGATTTCCGGCCACCCCCGTCCCTAAGATCGCCGCAGTGAACGCCGCCCCCGATCCGGTCGACCCCACCCCGCCCTCCGGCGTGCCCGGGATCTCCGCCGCGGCCGACCGGGCCCGCGCCGAGCTGCACGAGGAGATCGAGCGCGTCCGCCTCGGCGTCGAAGAGATGCTGGCCGAGCAGAACGAGCCGATCAACACCGAGCTGCGCCGGGAACTCGACAGCATCCGCGAGGAAACCCGCCTCTACGTCAAGAAGCGAGTTCGCAAGACCGAGAAGAAACTGGAACGGTCGGTCCGCAAGATCGATGACCGCACCCGCTTGCTCGAGCAGCGCATCGACCAGGTCGAGGCCGACCGCCAGGCCGCCGAGTACCGCATCCATAGCGACACCGAGCGCATGCTCGACGGGTTGCTGCAAGAGGTGCGGGCGATTGCGGATCTGCTGACGCGGCAGCAGTAGTGGGGCCGGGGGTTCGGGTATCCCCTTCGCTTAACTTTTTTGAGGGATCCCGCCAGCCTGCCGTGAATTGCCACTGGCGAAAAAGTTGAAGACGCTTCGGGGAAACCCAAACCCCCGGCCAAGCTTCAGCACCATCAGTAGCCCGCAAGGTCGGGGTGCTTGCAACAGGCGCGCTCGCATGAAGGTTACGAACCTTGACGCGCAATTCGAGGTGAGGGAGCCAGAGAGACAAGAACGCTCCAGCGGACCCGCTCGTCCCGACCAGTGCGACTGATTGGGAGGGGTCGGGTGCCCATCCGAACGTTTTGCGCCGCTGGCCGAGAGGCAATCTCGGACGGCTCTAGGCGATTCCGCCAGTCAGGCGAGAGAGGAGGGGTACCCGACCCCTCCCCCCACCAGCCCTACTCGGTCGAAATGCTCGGGTCCGCCTGGACTTTCTCGGGAACGATCATCAGGAAGTTGCTGGTCGCGTCGGCAGCCAGGTCGAGGACGCGGTCGGCCTCCTCGTCCTGGCCGGTGGCACGCAGTTCCCGGGCGTAGTGGGTCGTGAGGTCGTCGATGTCGAGCAGGGCCTCGGCGTCGAGGTCCTTGAGCTGGACTTTGGCGCCCTCGCCGAGACGGCGGACGATCGCGTCGCGGTCGATGCCGAAGGCGTTGTGGCGGACGTAGACGCGGCCGCCGGTCATCCCGGCGCAGGCCCAGGGGCCGAGGTCGCCGAGGACCAGAGCCCGCCCTGAGGTCATGTACTCGAAGGCGAAGCCCTTGGCGTTGGCGCGGTCGACGAGACAGCCGCGGCTGTCGTCGATCGATTGCTCGGGCTCGCCGGCGAGGACGACGTCGGCGCCGGAGAGGCGGATGCAGAAGCGCGAGTCGGCCGAGCCCTGGACGTGCAGGCGGCCGCGCTGGGCGCCGTAGGCGAAGGACTTGCCGACCGAGCCGTTGAGGCGCTTGCCCTTGGCCCCCTTGCCCTTGAGGATCGCGATCGAGCCGCCCAGCATCGCCTTGCCGACGCCGTCCTGGGCGCCGCCCTCGATCCGGATCGAAACGCCGTAGGCGTTGAAGGCGCCGAGGCCCTGGCCGGCGACGGAGCCGCCGTTGAACTCGAGGCTGGCCAGCACTTCGTCATTGGACTCGGGGCCATCCTCGAAGATCCGCGAGCGGGCGATCGCCCCGGCCAGCTCGGTGCCGAGGACGCGGTCGTCGGCGTCGGTGGGGCGGGGGAACTCCTCGCGGATTGTGCGACCAGGGCAGATGTCGCCGGCGAGGGCGGCGATCTGGGTCGAGGCCTGCTTCTCCCCCATCCGGATCGGCCGGGCGACGACGAGGCCGGCCTCGGCTCGCAGGTCTTCGCTCTCGGAGACCGGCAGGTCGATCGGCTCGAGGTCGAGGAACTCCTCCAGCGGCGTGATCAGCGGCGCCAGGTCGACCCTGTCGTGGGCGGCGGTCTGCTCCAACAGGTCGTAGCGGCCGACCAGGTCCTGGGCGCGCTCGTAGCCGAGCGAGGCGACCACCTGCTTGACCTCCTCGCCCATCGCGGCGAAGAAGCGGGCACAGCTCTCGGCGGCGAGGTCGACCTCCTGCGGGGTGAACTTCTTGAGGCCGTGGGCCTCGGCTTCCTCGGTCGTCTCGATCTGGGTGGCGATGCCGACGTGGCAGGTGTCGAGCTGGCAGCCGCGGCAGATCGTGCAGCCGAGGCTGACCATCGCCAGGGTGCCGAAGCCGACCCGGTTGGCGCCGAGGCAGTGCAGCTTGACGATGTCGTGGCCGGTCCGGTAGCCGCCGTCGGCCCAGATCTCGACCCGGTTGCGGAGGCCCGCCTCCATCAGCGCCTGGTGTACGGCGCGGGTGCCGATGTCTGACGGCAGGCCGACGTGACGGAGCGCGTGCTGGCGCGCCGCGCCGGTGCCGCCCTCGAAGCCCGAGAGCGTGATGATGTCCGCCCCGGCCTTGGCGATGCCGAGCCCGATCGTGCCGATGTTCGGCACCACCGGGACCTTGACCGACACCCGCACGTCGGGGTTGACGGTCTTCAGCTCGTCGATCAGCTCGGCGAGGTCCTCGATCGAGTACAGGTCGTGGTTGTTGGAGGGCGAGATCAGGTCGGTCCCGGGGGCGGCGTTACGCGCCGCGGCGACCTTCTCGGAGACCTTCTTGCCGGGCAGGTGGCCGCCCTCGCCGGGCTTCGCCCCCTGGCCGATCTTGATCTCGGCGACGTAGGA
>DATBXZ010000094.1:0-6393 GCA_036513995.1 Solirubrobacterales bacterium
GGCCCGGCCGGGCTCGGCGCCGCGGTCTACGGCGCCTCCGAGGGCCTCGACACGCTGGTGATCGAGAGCACCGTGCTCGGCGGCCAGGCCGGCACCTCGCGACGGATCGAGAACTACCTCGGCTTCCCGGCCGGGATCAGCGGCACCGAACTGACCAGCCGCGCGGTCACCCAGGCGCGCAAGTTCGGCGCCCGCACCGGCACCCCCTACCGAGCGGAGGCGCTCGAGCCAGGCACCGAGCGCCACCTGGTCCGGCTCGAGGGTGGGATCGAGGTCAGCGCCCGCGCGGTGCTGCTCGCGACCGGCGCCGAATACCGTCGCCTGCCCGTCGACGACCTCGACAGCTACGAGGGGATCAGCGTCTTCTACGCCGCCGGCCCGCCCGAGGCACGGCTCTGCGGCGCCCAGCGCGTCGGCGTCGTCGGTGGCGGCAACTCGGCTGCCCAGGCCGCCGTCTGGCTCGCCCGTGGCGGCGCCCTCGTCACCCTGCTCCACCGCCGCGCCGATCTCAGCGAGACGATGTCCCACTACCTGCTCGAGGAGCTCGACCGGTTCGGAGTGGCGGTCCGCAACCGCAGCGAAATATCCGCCCTGCACGGAGCCGACGGCGAGCTCAGCGGCGTCACCCTGACCGACGGCACCGAGCTTCCCTTCTCGTTCCTCTTCCTCTTCCTCGGCGCCTCGCCCTGCACCGGGTGGCTCGGCGACACGGTCGCCCGCGACGAGCACGGCTTCATCCTCACCGGCCCCGATGCCGGCGCCGAAGGCCTGGAGACCAGCGTCCCCGGCGTCTACGCCGCCGGCGACGTCCGCGCCGGCTCGATCAAGCGCTGCGCCACCGCCGTGGGCGAGGGCGCCGCCGTCGTCCGCTTCGTCCACGAGCGCTTCGCACCCACCGGCGCCCGCTGAGACTCGCGCCCCTCTAGTTCGGCCGGGCGTTCGGATGACACCGCGGTGGATTTCATGTTTACTGTAATAACATGAAAAGCCAGGACGGCGCCGGCAAGCGCCGCTACCGGATGGGAGCGCGAGCGGAGGCAGCGGCGGCGACGGGGGAGCGGATCCTCGATGCGGCCGAGGCCGCCTTCTACGAGCAGCCCAGCGACGAAATCACGCTGGCGGCCGTCGCCGAACGGGCCGGGGTGACCGTGCAGACGATCCTGCGCCGCTTCGGCAACCGCCAGGCCCTCTTCGGCGCGGCCCTGGCGCGAGTGGCCGCCCGCGTCAGCCTGCAACGCGGCGCCGCTCCCGCGGGCGACGTCGGGGGAGCGATCCAGGTCCTGGTCGAGCACTACGAGGACCTTGGCGACAACGTGCTGCGGCTGCTCAACGAGGCGGAGCGCAATCGAAGCCTGCGAGCGCTCACCAATATGGGCAGCGCCTATCACCGCGAGTGGTGCAAGCAGGTCTTCGCGCCCACCCTGGAGGAGCTCGAGGGCGCGGAGCTGACCCTCCGCACCGCCCAGTTGGTCGCCGTCACCGACGTCTACGTGTGGATGCTCCTGCGGCGCGACCAGGGCCTCAGCCAGGCACGTACCGAGCAGGCGATGCGCGAGCTGGTCGAGCCGCTGACGAGACCGGCAGCATGAGCCGGATCCTCGCCTACACCTCCCCCGCCCGCGGGCATCTCTTCCCGGTGACGCCGATCCTCGACGAGCTTCACCGCCGCGGGCACGAGGTGCTGCTGCGCACGCTCTCATCCCAGGTCGAGACGATGCGCTCGCGCGGCATCGAGGCCGGACCGATCGCCCCGGGCATAGAGGCGATCGAGCACGACGACTGGCGGGCCCGCAGCCCCCTCGGCGCCGTCAAGCGCTCGGTGAGAACGCTCTGCGCCCGGGCCGAGCTGGACGCGGCCGACCTGCGCCGGGCGATCGATGCCGAGCGCCCGGATGCGCTGCTCGTCGACATCGCCAGCTGGGGCGCTCTCGCGGTCGCCGAGGCCTGGGAAGGGCCATGGGCTTCCTTCTGCCCCTTCCCGCTGCCGCTTCCCTCCCACGACGCGCCGCCCTACGGCCCGGGCCTGCCGCCGGCGCAAGGGCAGCTCGGGCGATTGCGCGACCGCCTCCTCCGACCGCTACTCGACGACACTCTCGGTCGTGCGATCGGCACCCGGCTCGACGCGGTCCGCGGCTCTCTCGGCCTCGGCCCCCTGAAACATGCCGAGGAAATGCTCATGGCGCCTCCCCTCCTCCTCTACATGACCGCGGAGCCGTTCGAGTACCCCCATGCGGACTGGCCGGCAAGCGTGGTCATGGTCGGTCCCTGCGCCTGGGACCCACCCGGAGAGCTTCCCCGGGAGCTGTCTGGGATCGACGCGCCGCTGATCTTGGTGACGACTTCTTCGGAGTTCCAGAACGACGGACGATTGGTGGGCGTCGCCCTGGAGGCGCTCGCCGAGGAGCCGGTCCACGTCGTCGCGACCCTGCCGACCGCCAGTACCCGGGGGCTGCGGGTGCCGGCGAACGCGAGCGTCCTCGAGTTTGCCCCGCACGCGCCGATCCTTGCTCGCTGCGCCTGCGCGATCACCCACGGTGGCATGGGGGCGACGCAGAAGGCGCTTGCGGCCGGGGTGCCCGTCTGCGCCGTTCCCTTCGGCCGCGACCAGCTCGAGGTGGCGCGGCGGGTCGCGGTGGCAGGAGCCGGGACCCAGCTCCCCGTCTGGCGGCTGCGGCCAGAGCGGCTGCAGGCAAAGGTGCGAAAGGCAATCTCGCTGCGCGAGGGGGCGGAGCGAGTCGCTCAGGGCTTCGCTGCGGCGGGCGGCGCGGCAGCAGCGGCCGACGCCTTCGAGCGGCGCCTGCTCGCAACAGGGGCCGACTGACCGAGCACACACGTTGCCGGGACGGGGCAGCCAGGACTCGAACCTGGAATCGCCGGTTTTGGAGACCGGTGCCTTAGCCAGTTGGGCCACTGCCCCAGAGGGAGCAGGATCGTAACGAGCGGCTGCTCGCTACGACTCGGCAAGGATCTTGCGACCCGCTTTCAGCCGGGTCGGATCTGGCAGCTGCCGAAGAAGGAGCCGCGCAGGGTGGTCCCGTCGGCGTACTCGGTCAGCCCCCGGCCCAGCAGCTGGGGCGTCGAGGAGCTGGGGCAGCGAGCGCCGATGTAGCTCAGCCGCTCACCGCCGAAGCTCCAGCGGCGGCCGAGCTTGAAGCGGATGGAGGTCAGCGAGCCATAGCCGCCGGCGATCCTCGCCAGGTCGCCGTCGACCCGATAGCCGAGGCTGCCCTTGTGGATCCTTTCGATCCGGAACGAGTCGACGTAGGTGGTGGGAACGGGCACACCGAGATAGGCGTGGACGAGCAGGGTCGGGTCGCCGCCTTCCCGCGGTCCGTTGAAGAAGAGGGTCTGCGTCGAGGCCTCGAACGGCGCCTGGTCCGGAAAGGCGACGACCGCGGCGGCGGTGCCGTGGCCGACGAGGGCGCCGGCGCAGAGCTCGCGGGCCCGTTCGGTGCTCGTCGCTCTCAGCCTCGCGAGCGTGCAGGTCGGCAGCCCCCGGGTCTCGAGGTGGCCGTGGCGGTTGAACTCGAAGGTCAGGTGGGTGGCGGGCGGAGGCACGGTGCCGTCGCGGGTCCGGACCGCCTCGTGGCCGGAGACCGTGATCGGCGCGTCGTGGGTTTTGGGAAGCGCGTGCGGCGCGAAGCCGAAGCCGAAGTCGAGCACCAGGTTGCCTGCCACGACACGGGTCGCGTTGGCGGCGCCGGCGGAGAGCAGCACCACCAGGATCGCCACTGCGGCGAGTGCCGCCGAACACCTGAAGATCCTCACTTTGCGCATCCCCTATCCTTTCCTTGGATATATCGACTCGATGCATCGAACTGGATGAAAGAGCGCGCCGCAAGAGGTCCCGTGGGACCGGTATCCCTGACCCGTCCCAGAGGACCGGCCTGAGCCGATGACGCCGATCAAGCTGAGGCCGGCCTCCTACATGGTGCTGGGCATGGTCAATCTCGGAGCACGCTCGGGCTACGCGATCAAGAAAGCCGCCGACATCTCGACCGCCGCCTTCTGGCCAACCTCGCTGGCCCAGGTCTACCCGGAGCTGGAGCGGCTCGAGCAGGGCGGTCTGCTGGTTCGCCGCGACGACCCCCAGGGCGAGCGCCGGCGCTCCTCATATGAGTTGACCGACGAGGGTCGCGCGGCACTCTTGAGCTGGCTGCGATCCTCCCGCCAAGCCCCCACCCAACTGCGCTCGGAGACGATGTTGCGACTCTTCTTCGCCGATGCGCTGCCGCGGCCCGAGCAGTTGGAGCTGGTCGGGCGGCTGCGAAAGGGCGCCGACCGGCGCCAGGAGGGCCTCCACGAGGGCAACCTGAAAGAGGCGGTCGGCGGTTTCGCCGAGGACGACATCCGCTTTCCGCTCCTGGTCAGGCTGCTCGCGGACAGCCTCTTCGCCGAGGCGGCCGAATGGATGGCGGAGCTGGAGGCGGAGTTGGGACGGGCGGAGGGCGTGGATCGCACCACAGCCGACCGTCGAGAAGATGCGGGCAGAGGGACTTGAACCCCCACGGACTGAAGCCCACCGGGACCTAAACCTTAGTCTGACCCCCATGCCCATCAGCGCAGATGAAAGGCAGTCCCCATCCAGGCGTATGGCACACCGGTAGCACGGCCCGAAACCAGGTACGCAAGAAGCGGAGAGACCCACATCGCCTACCAGGTCTTCGGTGAGGGCGACCTCGACCTCGTACTGGTCCCGGGATTCACCACCCACGTCGAGCTGATGTGGGAGCACGAGCCGACGGCACGGTTCCTGGAAGGCCTGGCCTCCTTTGCCCGAGTCATCACCTTCGACCGTCGCGGCTCGGGTCTATCGGATCCGGTGGCCGACGCTCCCACCCTGGAGCAGCGCATGGACGACGTCCGCGCCGTGATGGACGCCGCCGGCTCGGAGCGGGCGGCGCTGGTGGGGATCTCCGAGGGCGTGCCGATGAGCATCCTCTTCGCCGCAACCTACCCGCAGCGCGTCCGGGCCCTGGTCTGCGCCGGAGGAATGGCGCGCTCCACCTATGCCGAGGACTACCCTTGGGGGACCCCGGCGCAGGTCCTGGGCGAGTCGGGGCTGGAGCTGATCCTGCCTCACTGGGGCGACGGGTCTTTGATCGAAGTCTCCTCGCCCAGCCAAGCCGACAACCAGGAATCGCGCGCCTTCTATGGCCGACTGGAACGCTCCACTGCCAGCCCCGGAATGTTGACGGCGCTCTTTCAGATGTTCGTCGACCTCGACGTCCGCGACGTCGTGCCGAGTGTCCACGTCCCTGCGCTCATCCTGCACCGCTCCCGCGACCGCCTCGTCAACGTCCGCCACGGGCGCTGGCTGGCCGAGCACATGCCGAACGCCCGGATGGTCGAGTTCGAAGGCGATGACCATGGCTTCTGGTATGAGAGCACCGAGGAGTGGCTCGGTGAGGTGCAGGAGTTCCTGACCGGAGCTCGCGCCGTGCCTGATGTCGACCGGGTTCTCGCCACGGTGCTCTTCACCGACATCGTCGATTCAACGCGCGCGGCTGCGGATCTCGGCGATCAGCGCTGGCGCGGGGTGCTCGAGCGACACCAGCGCACGGTGCGCGAGGCCCTGGACCGTTTCAACGGCCACGAAGTGAAGTCGACCGGGGACGGCTTCCTCGCGACGTTCGACGGGCCGGCCCGCGCGATCCACTGCGCGACCGCGATCCTCCGGTCCTCCGAGGTGTCGGGGATCCGCGTTCGCGCCGGCCTGCACACCGGCGAGTGCGAGGTGATGGGGGACGATATCGGTGGCATCGCCGTCCATATCGCCGCCCGCGTCAGCGCTCAGGCCGAACCCCAGGAGCTGCTTGTGTCCCGAACCGTGAAGGACCTGGTGGCTGGGTCCGGGATCGAATTCACCGATCGCGGGGCCCACGCGCTGAAGGGAGTCCCCGACACCTGGCAGTTGTATGCGGTCGCGGCCTGACCTCACTCGCTTGCGCAACCACCAGGCATCCGAGTAGCGTCGACGCCGGGTCCAACACGGGCCAACCGATCCGAGAGGGGACTTGAGATGGCGATCCTGACGATGTTCGAGGTCCACGGCGACACCGATCAACTGGTTGCGAGGATGAACGAGCTCTTCGATGCCGAGGCGGACAAACTCGCTGCCGAGCACGGCGGAATCTCCAACACGGTCGTCGGCACCGAGAAGGGCGTGATGGTCGTCAACCGCTGGCGCTCGGAGGAGGGCATGGAGGCCTTTGCGGCGGTGATGCGCCCCAAAGCCGAAGTCGGCCAGATCGGCGAGCAAAGCGGCTGGCGCATGTTCGAGATCCTGATCGACCGTACGCCCGGCGAATAATCGCGGCAGCAAACGTGGGTGGTTGGCTGAAGGCACCGTCCTGACGGTGCGCGACGAGCGAGGCCCAATAGCCTCGCTCG
>DATBXZ010000095.1:0-5794 GCA_036513995.1 Solirubrobacterales bacterium
CGCGCAGTCCCTCGTTGACCGCCGCCTGGACCATCTCGGCGAGCAGCTCGGCCTCCTCCGGGTCGATCGCGTCGGGGTCGATGACGATCTCGCGCAGGGTCAGGTCGCCACCCATCTTCACCTTGACCATGCCGCCGCCGGCGCTGGCCTCGACCGTCTCGTCCTTGAGCTGCTCCTGCGCCTGCAGCATCTGGTCCTGCATCTGCTGCGCCTGTTTCATCAGGGCGTTCACATCGAAGCCTCCGGGACCGCCTCCTCGAGCCACCTAACTGACCTCCTCTGCGTCGAACTCGCTCTTCAGCCGCTCCAGCAGCTCTTCCTCGTCAAGCTCCCCGCCCTTCGCCGCGGGTGCGGGCGCCTCCGCCGGCGCCTCACTCTCCCCATCGAGCAGGACGTAAGCCGGCTTCAGGCTCTGGCCGGTGACGGTCTGCAGCGCCTCCGCCACCCGCTCCCGCTGCTCGGGCACCTCGGCCTTGCGCTTGTTGAAGGTGGCGGCGGCCGGAAAGCTGATCTGGACGACATCACCTTCGAACCCGACCGGGCGAGCGTCCTCGAAGAACGCCGCCAGCGCGGGGGCGGTCGTCGCCAACTGATCCAGCACCGCTGGCCAAACCTGCTTCAGCTTCTCGAGATCGAGCTCGCCTTGGTCAACCGGCTCCGCCGGTTCTAAGTTCTCCTCTTCCGCGTCCTCAGGCGCACTCGGCTCTTCCGGCTCTGGCTCCTCTTCGGCGACCGGAGCCGGATCGTCTTGCGGAGGCGAATCTGCCGCGACAGGACCCGCGGCCTGTCCGCCCCCGAGCTGTCCCTCGAGTCGCTCAATCCGCCGCAGCAGCCCCTCGGTCGAGGGATCCAGATCCGGCCGCGCCGCTTTGAGCAGCGCGATCTCCACCGCCATCCGCGCGTCGTCGCCCTCGCGCACCGCGGTCAGCGCCGTCGCCAGCTCGTCGATGGTGCGGACCAGCGCCGCGGTGCCGACCGCTGCCGCCTGGGACTGCAGGCGGGCCGAGTCGGTCGCGGTCACCACAAAGGAGGTGGGCACCTCGCCGGTCGTCTGGGTGACCAGGAGGAAACGCAGGTGGGCGAGCAGGTCACGGGCGAACTGGGAGGGGTCGCGGCCCGAGCGGGCCATCTTCTCCACGCCCAGCAGGATGGCCTTTGGGTCTTCGGCAACGATCGCGTCGACCGCGTCGAAGAGCAGCTCGGCGTCGGCGGCGCCGAGCATCTCCAGCACCTCGTCGAGGCCGACCTTGCTGCCGCCGAAGGCGACCAGCTGGTCGAGGGTGCCGAGCGCATCGCGGAAGCTGCCGGAGGCGGAGCGGGCGATCGTCGCCACGGCGCCCTCGTCGACCTCGATCTGCTCCTCGGCGGCGACCCGGTTCAGCACCTCCGAGATCTGCTCCAGCGAGGGCCGCTGGAAGTCGAAGCGCTGGCAGCGATCGGCGATCGTCGCCATCACCTTGTGGGACTCGGTGGTGGCGAGCACGAAGACGGTTTTCGGCGGCGGCTCCTCCAGCGTCTTCAGGAAGGCGTTCCAGGCCTCTTTGGTCAGCATGTGCGCCTCGTCGAGGATGTAGACCTTCCAGTGCCCGCCGGCCGGCGCGTAGGCGACGCGCTCGCGCAGGTCGCGGACGTCGTCGACGGAGCGGTTGGAGGCGGCGTCCATCTCGATCACGTCGATCGAGGTGCCGGCGGCGATCGTCACGCAGGACTCGCATTCGCCGCACGGCGTCGCCGTCGGGCCACCGCGCTCGCAGTTGAGCGAGCGGGCGAGGATCTTCGCCATCGAGGTCTTGCCGGTCCCCCGCGAGCCGACGAACAGGTAGGCGTGGTGGACCTTGTCCTGCTCGACCGCGTTGCGCAGGGTGCGAACCACGTGCTGCTGGCCCACGACCTCGTCGAAGGAGCCTGGGCGGTGGCGACGGTAGAGGGAGGTCGACTCGGTCATCGGGAGCTGAAGCCAGTGTATCCACGCCCCGGCGCCGCCCCGAGGGGCGTGCCGTGCCGCCCCCTTGTACCGTGCGCGCGTGCCATCGAGGCTCTCCAGCTGGACGGGGCCGGCCGCCTGGGTCGCCGCGGTGACGGCGGCGCTGCTGCTCGTCTTCCCGGTCGGCTTCCCCAACTACGACACCATCTATGCCCTGGTCTGGGGGCGCGAACTGGCGCACGGGACGAGCCCGGACTACGGCTCCGCCCTCCCTCCCACGCCGCACCCACTGACCGACCTGATCGGCCTTGTGGCGACGCCGCTGGGCAACGGCGCGATCACGGTGACGATGGTGATCGCCTACGCCTCGCTGGGCCTGATCGGCTACTTCGTCTACCGCCTCGGCAGCCTCTGGTTCGACCGCTGGATCGGCGCCGTCGCCGCCGCGATCGTCCTCACCCGGGCCCCCTTCCTCTCCAACGGCCTGCGCGCCTACATCGACCTTCCCTACATCGCCTTCTGCCTGGGCGCCCTGACGATCGAGGCGAGGCGCCCGCGCGCCGGCTGGCCCGTCCTCGCCCTGCTGGTCCCAGCCGGCCTGCTGCGCCCCGAGGCCTGGCTCTTCTCAATCGCCTATCTGGCCTATCTGGCGTGGAACCCCGATCGTGGCGACGACGGGACGGAGAGGGTGCCCCTCGAACGGGCGGATACTCAAAGTGCCGGTCTCATTAGACCGGCACTTGTCCGGGCGAGGGGCACCCTCTCCGTCCCTCCTCTGCCGCTCATTGCGCTCGCCCTGGCCGCCCCAATCCTCTGGCTCCTCTTCGACGGGATCACCACCGGCAACTTCCTCTACTCGCTGACCGGGACCCAGGAAACGGTCGCAACGCTGAAGCGGCGCACCGGGCCGGTCGACCTCGTCCTCTACGGGCCCCGGGCGCTCGGAGAAGTGCTGCAGTGGCCGGGGATGGTCGGCGCATTCGGGGGCGCCGTCCTCGGCTTCGCCTTCCTGCGCCGGCGCTCGGCGCTCGGTATCGCGGCCGCCGTGCTCGCACTTGCCGCCTTCGCGCTGCTGGCCGCGGCCGGCCTGGCGATCATCGCCCGCTACACGATGCTGGCGGCGGCGATCCTGGCGATCTTCGTCGCGCTCGCCCTGCTCGGCTGGCGGTTGTTGGAGCCCGGACACCCCTGGCGGCGGCGCTGGCAGCTCTTCGCCGGCCTGGTTGCGCTGATGTTCGTCCTCTGGCTGCCGAACCAGTGGAACCTCGACTCACAGGTCCACACCGACCTGACCAACCAGGGCCGGATCGAGAACGACCTCACCGACCTCGTCGACGCCGGCGCCTTCGAGCCGCTCTGCGGGCCGATCGCCGTCCCCAACCACCGGGCGGTGCCACGCCTCGCCTTCGGCCTCGAAGTGAAGCCGACCGACATCGTCAGCGCCAGCGAGGCGGGCACCAGCCCGGAGGAAAAGGCGAAGCTGGCCGAAGCCGGCTACTTCGTCGAACCGGCCAGCCCGTTCGTGATCCACAACTTCATCCTCGATCCCAACGACCCGACCGAATTCGACATTGAGGCTCCGCCCGGGTTCGAAGAAGTGGCGCGCAACGAGTCCTGGCGCGTCTACCGCCGCTGCGGCTAGAGGCCGCTAGAAGGCGGGGGCGCCGCTCGGCGTGGTCGGGAGCGGCGGCACTTCGTAGCCGCGGCGGAAGTGGAGGATGCTGCCGCCGTCGCAGGTCTCTTTCGCTTCGTCGGGCATCGCTTCCGGTCCCTGCTCTTCGGGAACGATGACGTTGAGGTCGGCGCTGTCGCGGGTCCCGAACCTGAGGTTGACGCCGATGTTGCCGAGCCGGCCATCGCCGCGCTCCTGCCATTCGAGGTGGAGCCTGCCGTTGCTGGGAATCAGCCGCCCCTGCGGCGCCTGGGCAGCGCTGAAGAAGCGCGGTTCGGCGCTCGGCGAGTCGCTGGCCTGGCAGAGGATCTGGATCTGGAAGGCGAGTTTGCTGACGCGGCGGTTGCGAACCGTGAAGACGATGTATTCGCCGCGCGTGGCGACGTTGACCCCGTAGGTGCCATCGGGGACGACCGCCGTCCGGCTGGGGTGAGTCGGGCGGGCCGAGGAGACGCCGGCGGCACCCAGGCAGACGAGGGCACCGAGAGCCAGGACCAGGGCGGCGGCTAGGGCTTCGCGCTTGAAGGAGGCGGGGACGAGGCGCATCCCCCACCCCTTCGACCGCTGCTCGTCCCGACTTGAGCGCTGGGCCTACCCGCCCTCCGCGCGCTCGATCGCGGCGTGGGTCGCCGCCGCCAGGTCGGGGTCCGCCAGCTCGATCCGCGGCGGCAGCTCTACGTGGAGGTCGTTGGAGGGATCGAGCCGGGCCCGCAGGCCGTCCGCTCGCGAGTCGAGGACGTGGCCGCCGCGATCGCGGTCGTCGCTGATGAAGTGCAGGTGGTAGCCGCCGACCTCGATCCCCTCGGCATAGGCGGGGAAGCGAAAGCCGAGCATCGTCCCGGCGACGTCCTCCAGCTCGAACACGTGCTGGTCGGCGACGACCTCGGCCAGCGGCCGGTAAGGAGGGCTCTGGGGCGGGACCGAGCGGGCGCGGACCCACTCGAAGCGGCCGTCGAGGCGAATCGCGCAGGAGGAGGCGGTGGCCGGGATCCACTCGTCGAGCCGGGCCAGCAGCTGCGCGTGGGAGAGCCGGCCCTCGATCCGCTCGTCGACCTCCGGCTCGAATCTGGTCACCACCGCGAACGGCGTCTTCTCCCCGGCGGCGACCGGGTTGACGACGCCGTCGACGTCGGCGCGGAAGAACTCGCCGTCGAGGGCGATCATCTCGCCGTCGAGCCGGTTCAGCGTGCCCAGGCCGAGGTCGCCGTGCACGGCCAGCTCGGCGAAGCTGAGGTCGCCGTCGTAGGCCCCCTCGAGCAGGGCGCCGATCGTCGAGGCCTGGAAGAGGACGTGCGGGTCGCGCTCGGCGTGCAGGTCGGCCCGCCGCATCGACTCCACGTGTAGCGATCTGATCCAGCGCTCGTCCAGCACCCGCGCAGTCTTCCACTGTCGAGCGTGAAAGCATCGGGGAATGGCGGCAATCGAACTCAGCGGCGTGGTCAAGCGCTTCGGCCCGATCACCGCGGTCGACGGACTCGACCTCGACGTGCCCGAGGGCATCTGCCTCGGCCTGCTCGGCCCCAACGGCGCCGGCAAGTCGACGACGATGCGGCTGCTGACCGGGCAGGCGATCGCCGACGGCGGCGAGCTACGGGTGCTCGGGCACGAGCTTCCCGGCGAATCCAAGGAAGCCCGGGCCGAAATGGGAGTGGTCCCCCAGCTCGACAACCTCGACGTCGACGTCACCGTCGAGGACAACCTCGCGGTCTACGCGCGCCTATATCGGGTCAAGGACGTCGGCGCCGCCGTCGACCGCTGCCTCGACCTGGCTCGCCTGCGCGACCGCCGCCGCGACGCCGTCGACCAGCTCTCCGGTGGCATGCGCCGCCGCCTCCTGCTCGCCCGCGGCCTCGTCCACGAACCGAAGCTGGTCCTGCTCGACGAGCCGACGGTCGGCCTCGACCCGCAGATCCGCACCGAGCTCTGGACCCTGATCGGCGAGCTCAAATCCCGCGGCACGACGATCCTGATGTCGACCCACTACATCGAGGAGGCCGAGCGTCTCTCCGACGAGGTCGCGGTGATGCACAGGGGCAGGGTGATCAGCCGCGGCCGGCCCGCGGACCTGATCGCAGAGCACGCCGGCAGCCACACCGCCGAGATCTACGCGCCGCCGCAACGGCTGACCGAACTGCGCGCCGACGCCGAAGGGGCGGGCCTGCGGGTGCGGCCGGCCGGCCCGGCGATCGCGATCGTCG
>DATBXZ010000096.1:0-2682 GCA_036513995.1 Solirubrobacterales bacterium
GGCGCCGAGCAGCGGCGCCCGGGCCCCGGTCGCGACGGCCCAGGCCTCGGCGGCGGCGATCGCGGTCGGGTCGGCGGCGGCGTGCTTCTGCGCCAGGGCGAAGAGCTTCAGGTCGCTGAGCAGATCGAGCGAGTCGTTGGAGCCGGCGCCGTCGGTGCCGAGCCCGACGGCGACACCCGCGTCCCGTGCCGCCGGGTAGGGGAAGACGCCGCCGACCGCCAGCTTCATGTTGGCGACCGGGTTGGTGACGACGGTGGCGCCGCGGGCGGCGATCAGCTCGAGCTCCTCGCGGTCGAGCCAGACCCCATGTGCGAGCAGCGTGCGCTCGCTCAGCATCCCCAGGCTGTCGAGGTAGGCGGCGGGACGCAGGCCGTGGGCGGCGACGCACTCCTCGACCTCGTGCTCGGTCTCCGAGAGATGGATCTGGATCGGTGTCTCGCGCTCGGTGCCGAGCTCGCCGATCCAGCGCAGCGACTCTTCGCTGACCGTGTAGATCGAGTGCGGGGCGAGGGCGGGCGCGACCGCCGGGCCGAGCCCGGCGAGGCGGTCGAGGCTGCGCAGCGCCGTCTCCCGCATTCCCTCCGCGTCGCCGTCGGCATCGAACAGCGGCGCCCCGATCGTCGCCCTAAGGCCGGCGTCCGCGACCGCCCGCGCGGTCGCCTGCGGCTGCCAGTACATGTCCCAGAAGCGGGTCGTGCCGGTGCGGATCATCTCCGCGCAGGCCAGCCGCGCTCCCCAGTACACGTCCTCCTCGTCGAGCCTCGCCTCGACCGGCCAGATCCGCTCCTGCAGCCAGGGCATCAGCGGCAGGTCGCCGCCGCTGCCGCGGAACAGGGTCATCGCCGCGTGGGTGTGGCCGTTGACGAGCGGCGCGACCAGCGGCGCCCCGGCGGCGTCGATCGTCTCCTCGCCCGGCACCGCCTCCACCCCTGGCCCGATCGCCGCGATCCGTCCGTCCTCGCAGCGCACCCCGACGGTCTCGCCGTCGAGCACGGCGCCGACTACCGCCAGGCTCATCGGCCGACCGCGCCGAGCTGCGGCAGCACCGCCGCCAGACCCGCGCGCAGGCGCGCGGCGTTGGCGAGGCGGTCGTCCTCCATTGCGGCGACGTCGAGCTCGGCTGGGCCGATCCCGTTGGCGAGGTTGTCGACGACGCAGAGGGCCGCGTATTCCAGCCCCAGCTCGCCGGCGACGACGCACTCGGAGGCGATCGTCATCCCGACCACGTCGGCATGGGCGGCGATCAGGCGGATCTCGGCCGGGGTCTCGAAGCGGGGCCCCCGCGCCTCCCAGTAGACGCCGCCGTCGCGCGGCTCCTGGCCGCTCGCGCTCCAGGCCTCGGTCACCTCGCCGCGCCAGCGCGGGTCGAAGCCCGGGGCGGAGTGCGCGCGAGTGTCGTCGAAGATCGAGGAGCCGAGCTGGAGGGCGATGAAGTCGTCGGGGCAGAGCAGGCTGCCGACCGGCAGCTCGGCGCTGAGCGAGCCGACCGAGCCGATCGCCAGGACCCGGTCGCAGCCCTGCTCGGCCAGCGGCCGCAGGTTGGCGGCGTGGTCGATCTCGTGGGGGAGGACGAAGGGGGTATCGGGACCGCCGTGGCGCTGCACGACCGCCGCCCCGTGCTCGGCGGCGGCAGCGGCGATCTCCTCGCCGCCGGGGCCGAGGGCGTTGCTGCCGAGGATCACGGCCAGCCGTCCCATCGCCCGATCCTACGCGCCCTCGCGATGGGCCCTGAAGGCCGCCACCGCCTCGTCGTGGTCGACGATCGGCTCCGGGTAGTCGAGCCGGCTGAAGCCTTCCATCCGCCAGGGCCGGAATATCGCCTTACCTCGGACTTGTTCCAGCTCCGGCAGGTAGCGGCGCACGTAGGTGCCGTCGGGATCGAAGCGTTCGGCCTGGCGCAACGGGCTGAGCACGCGGTTGGGGCGGGTGTCGTTGCCGGTTCCCGCCACCCACTGCCAGTTGCCGGCGTTGTTGGCGATCTCGCCGTCGCTGAGCAGGTCCCAGAAGTGCCATGCCCCCGCGCGCCAGTCGACGTAGAGGTCCTTGGTCAGGAAGGAGGCGACGGCCATCCGCGCCCGGTTGTGCATGAAGCCCTCGGCGGCGAGCTGCCGCATCGCCGCGTCGACGAGCGGGTAGCCGGTGCGGCCCTGCTGCCAGGCCTCCAGCGCTCGCCGCGAGCGCGACCAGCGGTCGCCGCGCGGGCGGTAGTCGCGGTGGGGGAGGGACGGGGTTGCGGCCAGTACCTGATGGTGGAAGTCGCGCCAGCAGAGCTGGCGCACGAAGGGCTCGCCGCCACCGCGCTCGTGTGCTTCCCGCGCCAGCGCCAGCGGCGAGACGCAGCCGAAGCGCAGGTGGGCGCTGAGCCGCGAGGTGCCGTCGCCCGGCAGGTCGTCGTGGCGCTCGTCGTAGGCGCCGAGGCCGTCGCGCAGGAAGGCTCGGGCCAGCCGCCGTCCCTCCGTCTCGCCGCCCGTCGCGCGCCGCGGCGAGGGGGTGCCGCGGGTCAGCTTCCCGAGCGCCGGCAGGCGCTCGCCGCGGAGCCCGGCCGGCAGGGCGAGCCGGCGCGGTGGCCCGACCCGGCGGCGCTGCGGCAGCTCGCTCCAGGCGCGGTAGTAGGGCGTGAAGACCTTGAAGTGATCGCCATCGCCGGGGGCGACCGCGCCTGGCGGCACGATCGTCGTCCCG
>DATBXZ010000097.1:0-2943 GCA_036513995.1 Solirubrobacterales bacterium
GAGATCCGCGGCCTGACCGAACGCCTGCGCGAGGCCAACGAACGTCACGACCGCAGCATCGCCTCCCTCGACGCCGTCTCCGGTCGCCTGGAGGAGATCCAGGCGCAGGCCCGTAGTCAGGCGACGCGGATCCGGATGAAAGCGCTGCGCGAGGCGGTCGAGGTCGGCCGCCGCGTGCAGGAGCTGAACGAGACCGAGGCACAGGCTGTCGCCGATGCAACGCCGGGCGCCGAGGGCAACGGACACGTTCCCGACTTCAACGGGGTCTTCGAGGGTCTGGTCAAGCTCGAGATCGGACCCCTCGGCGACTTCTCGCAGCTGGTCGGCTTCGAGGACGCGGTCGGCCAGGTCGGCGCCTCCGAGATCTCGGTCGAACGCTTCTCCGAGGGCCGCGCGACCCTCTCCATGCAGCTCGATCAGCCGGTCGAGCTGCTGCGCGAGCTGGAGGAGCTCTCCTCGCTCGACTTCAAGGTTCGCCACACCGCTCCCGACAACCTGATCCTCGACGTCGACGAGGACTCAGGCGAGCAGCGCGCCGCCTGATCCGGCCGCACTAGCGATAAACTCGCAAGTCGATCTGGGGCTGTAGCTCAGCTGGAAGAGCGTCGCGCTGGCAGCGCGAAGGTCAGGGGTTCGAGCCCCCTCAGCTCCACTCTTAACGTTCCGCCTCTCGTTGCCGATGAGTGAGCGATGAGCGCGGTCAACCAGCATGTGTTCTCGCATGGGATGCAGGACACGCGGGAGACGCTCGAGGCCTGGAGCGAGCGGCCCTGGAGCGTCCTGCGCGGCTGGCTGGCGCTGAGCGCGGCGATCGCCCTGGCGCTGCTGGCGGCGACCTGGTTCGTCGCCGGCCTGCTGACGCCCGACCTGACGCCGATCCACCTGCCGGGGCTGACCGAACCGTCCCAGCCCGGCGACCTGCTGCCGATCCTCTGGCGCAACTCGCTGGTGCTGGCCCTGCACGGGACCGCCTGCGTCGCCGGCTTCATCGCCGGCGCCTCGATGCCGATCGCCGCTTCGCAGCGCCAGGGCATCTCGCGCTGGATCCACGTCAAGGCGGGCGAGCTGGCGATCCTCTTCGTCTGCGCCGTCACCCTCTTCTCGCTCGGCACCCAGGCGCTCTACCTCGGCTTCCAGGGCTCGACCTTGGCCTTCCAGCTCCACATCAGCCGGCTCGAGCTGATCCTCAGCGTCCTCCCGCACGCCCTGATCGAGCTGACCGCCCTCTTCCTCCCGCTCGCCGCCTGGCTGCTGGCCAGCCGCCGCGGCGAGTGGAACCAGTTGCTGGCCGCGACTTTGATCACCGTCGCCCTCGCGATCCCGGCCCTGATCCTCGCCGCGACCCTCGAGGTCTACCTCTGGCCGCACGTCCTCGAAGCGATCTCGCCGGTCGACCCGCATCACATCAAGACCCTGATCACCGTCGGCTCATAAGATCGCCGCTCGATGAGCGGCTACGACCCGAAGGCGATCGAGAGCAAGTGGCAGCAGGTCTGGGCCGCGGAGAGGACCTGGGAGGTCCCGAACCCGGGCCAGCCCGGCTTCGACGAGGCGAAGCCCAAGTCCTACGTGCTCGAGATGCTCCCCTATCCATCCGGAGAGCCTCACGTCGGCCATCTCAAGTGCTACGCGGTCGGCGACGCGATCGCCCACTTCCGCCGCCGCCACGGCTTCGAGGTGATCCACCCGATGGGCTACGACTCCTTTGGGCTGCCGGCGGAGAACAACGCGATCAAGACGGGGGAGCCGCCGCGGGTGGCGACGGAGCGCTCGATCGCCAGCTTCCGCAGGCAGTTCCAGGAGTGGGGGATCTCGATCGACTGGTCGCGGGAGCTGGGTACCCACACGCCCGAGTACTACCGCTGGACACAGTGGATCTTCCTGCAGCTCTTCGAGAAGGGCCTGGCCTACCGGACCGAAGCGCCGGTGCAGTGGTGCCCGAAAGACGCCACCGTGCTCGCCAACGAGCAGGTCGTCGACGGCCGCTGCGAGCGCTGCGGCACCGAGGTCGTCCAGCGCAACCTCGAGCAGTGGTTCTTCCGCATCACCGACTACGCCGACCGCCTGCTGGCCGACTTCGACCTGCTCGAGTCCTGGCCCGAGCATGTGGTGACGATGCAGCGCAACTGGATCGGTCGCTCCGAGGGGGCCGAGGTGGTCTTTCGTTGTCAAGAAAGGCAGCTCGACCTCGACTTCCCGGTCTTCACCACCAGGCCCGACACCCTCTTCGGCGCCACCTTCTTCGTCCTCGCCCCCGAGCACCCCGAGCTGGAGCGGCTGGTCGCCGGCACGCCGGCCGAGGAGGCGGTGCGCGAGTACGTCAACCGGGTCGGCCGCGAGTCGGCCGAGGAGCGCGGCGCCGAGGATCGCGAGAAGACCGGCGTGCCGCTCGGGCGCAGCGTCGTCAACCCGGTCAACGGCGAGGAGATCCCGATGTTCGTCGCCGACTACGTGCTGATGGAGTACGGCACCGGGGCGATCATGGCGGTGCCCGGCCACGACTCCCGCGACTACGAGTTTGCCCAGAAGTTCGGGTTGCCGGTAAAGCGGGTGATCGAAGGGCGCGACGACGAGGCGGCCCGCGACGAGGCGGGCCTGCCCTATCCGGGCGACGGGCCGATGGTGGACTCCGGCCGCTTCGACGGCAAGGGCAACCGCGACGCCTACGCGGAGATCGTCGAGTGGCTGGCCGCCGACGACCGTGGTCGCGCCGCGGTCAACTACCGGCTGCGCGACTGGCTGGTCTCGCGCCAGCGCTACTGGGGCGCGCCGATCCCGATCGTCTACTGCGAGGAATGCGGGATGGTGCCGGTGCCCGACGAGCAGTTGCCGGTCGAGCTGCCGGAGATCGACGATTACGCGCCGCAGGGCAAGAGCCCTCTGGCCGCGGCCGAGGACTGGGTGGCCACGACGTGCCCGATCTGTGGCGGCCCCGCGCGCCGG
>DATBXZ010000098.1:0-2680 GCA_036513995.1 Solirubrobacterales bacterium
TTGATCTTGATCAGCAGGTTGCCGGCGAGGACCGTGACCGCCGAGGCGCCGCCAGCCGCCACGAGGGCAGCCGTGGCAATCGTGGCGAGCACCGCCAACACACCTACCTGATGCCTGCGAGCTCGCTTCATGTCTCCTCCACTCTCGGTTGAACTATCAGCGTCGATACATCGAAGCCGATAACTCGACCAAGCACAATGAGTCTTGGAGGATCAGTACTTGGAACCCGAATCGCTCTGTTAGAAGCCCAGGACGAGACTCGAACTCGTGACCCCTTCCTTACCATGGAAGTGCTCTACCAACTGAGCTACCTGGGCGGGCCGAAGCGATTTTAGGGGAGCGGAGCCAGAGCCGCCGGCGCGCTTCAGGCCAGTGCCTTGGCCTCGCTCCAGGTCAGCAGACGACCGCTCTCCGGGTCGATCAGCTTGAGACGGATCGCCCGCAGCCCGTCGCGGATGGTCAGGACCGGAACGTCGTGGAAGACCTCGTTCTGGTCGTGGGCGCGTTGCAGGTTGTAGTTGGGGACCTTGGCGCTGAGGTGGTGGACGTGGTGAAGGCCGATGTTGCCGGTGAAGAACTGCAGCAGCTTCGGCAGCTTCAGGTAAGAGCTGCCCTGCAGAGCAGCGTCGTCGTAGCTCCAATTCTCCGAGCTCTCCCAGTAGACGTCCTCGAACTGGTGCTGGACGTAGAACATCCAGACGCCCATGGTGCCGGCGATGATCGCGGTCGGCATCTGCACGAGCAGCCAGGCGACGGGGCCGACGAACCAGAAGATCGCGCCGATCACCAGCGCCAGGGCGAGGTTGGTCAACCAGACGCTGTGCCGCATCCGCGGCCGCTGGTTCTTCGACCAGATGCGGGGGCCGATCATCAGCGACCAGATCGGGCCGATGCCGAACATCACCGCAGGGCTGCGGAAAAGCCGGTAGCCGAGCCGCTGGCCGCGAGTGCGGGCGGCGTACTCCTCGACGGTCAGCGTCGGCACGTCGCCGGTCCCGCGCCGGTCGAGGTCGCCGGCGGTGCCGTGGTGAACGGCGTGGTTGTGGCGCCAATTGGCGAACGGCTGGAAGACGAGAAAGGCGGTGAAGCGACCGAGCCAGAGGTTGCCGCGCTTGGTCGAGAGGAACGAACCATGGGCGCAGTCGTGGAAGACGATGAAGGTCCGCAACAGGAAGCCCGCCGCCGGGACCGACAGGGCCAGGGTGATCCAGACCGAGACCTCGAGGCTGAAGTACATCGCCACGGTCAGGATCAGATACGGCAACACCGAGGTCGCCAGGTCGAGCAGGCTGCGGGACATCGACGCGCGCTCGTGGCGGGCCATCGAGGTGCGCCAGGCCGGCGCGGTCGGACCCGAATCCAGCGGGATCGGGGTGACGGGATCTAGTTCCAGGGCGGTCGGCACGGGGCTCAATGTACTCACGTTTTCCTAAAGACCCCCGGGCGCCCGGAGCCTGAGCGAGTTTTCACGGCGACTTTTCAAGCCGCCGATCCGCTACGGTCCGCGCATGGTTTTCGACTTCAGGCACAAGAACATCGAAGGCAAGTGGAAATCGAGCGGGCACCGCAAGGGCGATACCCGTGACGCCGCCTTCGCCGCCCTCGAGGCAAAGACTGGGCCCCTGCCCCCGGGCAAGTACATGTCGCGGCCGCGCGACGGCCGGACCAAGAACTGGGACCTCTTTACCCGCCCTTAGGCGCCTGACCGAACTCCTCGGCCAGGAGCTCATAGGAGCGGCGGCGAGCCTCGTGGTCGTGGGTGATCGTGACCACGATCACCTCATCGGCGCCGTAGGCGGCAGCGGTCTCCTCGATGTCGGCGCGGACCTGTGCCGGCGTGCCGGTGAGGCGGCGGCGCTCGCCGTCTGAGCCGCCGCGCTCCTCGTCGTGGAGCTCCAGGTAGCGCTGCGCTTTCTCCGGCGGCGGCACGGCGATCAGACGGCCCCTGCGCAGCAGGTCGAAGGCCATGCGCCAGCTTGTCTCCAACCGCCGCGCCTCGTCCTCTGTCGCGGCGACGACGGCCCGCACGGCAAGCGCGAGCTGGGGCTCGGCGAGGCGGCCGCCGGCGACAAAGCCGCGCCGGTAAGTCTCCGCGATCGCAGCCCCCCGTGGGTTGATGAAGTCGGCGAAGGCATAACGCAGGCCCATCTCCCCCGCCCACAGCGCGCTCTGCTCGGAAGAGCCGAGCAGCCAGGTCTCGGGGACCTCGGGCTCACCCGGCAGGGTCTCGGCCAGATGGGCGAGATGGCCGGCCGGGAAGCTGCGCTCGAAGTAGGCGAGCAGCTCGGCGAGCTGGTCCGGGAAGTCGTCAGGGGGAGCGTGGGAGCGATCGCGCTGGAGCGCGTGGGTGGTCATCGGGTCGGTGCCGGCGGCGCGGCCGATCCCGAGGTCGATGCGCCCGGGGAAGAGACCGGCGAGGACGCCGAAGCTCTCCGCCACCTTGAGCGGGCTGTAGTGGGGCAGCATCACGCCGCCGCTTCCGACCCGGATCCCCTCGGTGGCGGCCGCGATCGGCCCAATCAGCGCCTCGGGGCTCGCGCTCGCGAGCATCGGCCCACCATGGTGTTCGGCCACCCAGTAGCGGTGGTAGCCCAGCGCGTCGGTGAGCCGGGCCAGATCGAGCGTGTTGTGCAACGCGTCGGCGCCGGTGGAGCCCTGGGCGATGGGGGACTGATCGAGG
>DATBXZ010000099.1:0-4538 GCA_036513995.1 Solirubrobacterales bacterium
GCCAAGACCGGCGCGAACTCCGACTCGGCACTGATGAACGCGTCCCTGCGGCTCGGCCTGATCTCGTTCCCCCTGGTCGCCAGCCTCGCGGTCGGGATCGGCGTCTTCTTCCTCAGTGACCTGGAACCCTCCGTGCGCTTGATCACCGTTCTCCTGATCGGCTGGACCGGCTTGGTCAACCTCCCCAGCCTCACCGCGATGAACGTCATGCAGGCGCACCGCGATCTCGCGAGCCTCGCCGTCTACACCTTTCTCTTCGGCGCGGTCACGCTGGCCGTAGTCCTCGTGTTGCTGCTCGCGGGCCACCTGACCATCCTCGGGGTCGGGATCGGCCTCGCCGCCGGCCGGCTGGTCACTGCGCTCTATGGCGCGTCGCGTGTCGCCTGGCCGCGACTGCGCCAAGCCGCGCCCCTGCGCCCCCTGCTCAGCTACGGCATCCGGGCGCTGCCGGGAACGACCAGCATGCTGGTCAACAACCGCTTCGACCAACTGCTGATCGCTCCTCTGGTCGACCTCCGCGCCCTCGGGCTCTATGCGGTGGCCGCCGGCGCCAGCTTCCTTCCGACCGTGCCGGCGAACGCGGTTGCCTCAGCAGCCTTCTCATCGATCACGCACGACCACCATCTGGGCCGGCAGGGGAAAGCGAGCACCGCGATCCGTCGAGGCCTGCTGGTCTCCGCGGTCTCGGCCGGGGCCCTGGCCGCGATCTCGCCCGTGGTCGTCCCGGTCTTCTACGGCGCGGCTTTCCAGGCGGCGGTGCTGCCGACCGTGATCCTGCTCGTCGGCAGCGTCCCCTGGGGTGGCCAGATAGTCGCGCGGCAGTGCGGCAACGCCCTCGGTTCCCCAGGGTTCGGGTCGATCGGTGAGATGGTTGGTCTCGTCGTCACCGTCGTCGGGCTGCTGGCCGTGGTGCCGTTGATCGGCATTCTCGGCGCGGCCCTCGTTTCGCTGGTCGCCTACTCGGTGAGGTTCGGGGTGACCGTGGCGCTGTTGCGCCGTACCGGGGTCAAGGGCCTCGTCCCTGGCTTCGACGATGTTCGCTGGCTCGTTCGCAGCTCGATGCATACCGTGGCCCCGCTGATTCGTCCAGCTTCTTGATTCGCAGGTCGACCGCACGAAACCGGGGCTTCGCCCGTTGACTAGTTGCTAGGAGAAGAAAACTTGGAAGAGTCACAGCAATTCAATCTCGATCAGGCCCTTGGCTTCCTCCGTCGCCGGGGAGTCTGGATAGTCGCCTGCATGATCCTCGCCGGGGTCGCCGCCTACACCATCTCGAAGGCGCAGGAGAAGAAGTACACGGCCTCCTCTGCGGTGATCTTCAACGAAGACCAGCTGACCCAGGAGATCGCTGGCCTCCCGACTACGGCGACCAACACGTTGCTGCAACACGCCAGCAATCTCGAACTGCTCGATCTCGGGAACATGGCCGCCAAGACCGCCGCCAAGGTGGGCCACGGCCTGACCGAACGCGACGTCGCGGAAGCGGTCAGCATCAACGGCGACACGGAATCGAACATCGCCAGCGTCGCAGCTACCGACGTCTCGCCGACCCTGGCGGCGCAGATCGCCAACACCTACGCGAGGCAGTTCGTCAAGGAGCAGAGCAGCGCCAATGCCGAATACTTCCATTCCGCACTGCAGCTGGTACGCAAGCAGATCGCGGCTCTGTCGAGCGCGGAGAAGAATGGGGTCGCGGGTATCGACCTCCTTTCCCGCGCTCATTCGCTGGCCCTGCTGGTCGAACTGCAGCCGAGTTCCGTCGAGGTCGTCCAGAGGGCCACGGTCCCCGCCGGGCCGTCCTCGCCGACGACGGCGAAGAACACAGTGATCGGGCTGGTCCTCGGATTCTTCCTTGGCCTCGGAATCGCGCTTCTGCTCGAGCGCATCGATCCGCGCATCAGAGGGTCGAGCGAGCTGGCGGCGATTTACGGAGCGCAGCTGCTCGGGGCCGTGCCCCGCAGCCCACGAGTGGCCGCGTATGGCGCTGCCACCGGCCTCGAGGCCTTGCCGAAGGAGGCGGAGGCATTCCAGGTAATCTGGACCCAGCTGAGGTCGTTCAACACGGTTCAGAATCCGAGTTCCGTCCTGGTTTCCTCGGCGGTCCAGAGCGAGGGGAAGTCGACGATCGCCTTCCACCTCGCGGGCGCCGCGGCGCAGACCGGCTCGCGAGTGCTGCTGATCGAGGCGAACTTCCGCCGACCGAGCCTGGCCGGACGGCTCGGCCTCGCCGATTCGCCCAGCCTGCTGGAAGCGACGGTCGAGCCGCGCGTGATCGAGCAAGTGGCACAGATCACGGTGGGGTCCTACGCGGGTGAAGGCAGCTTGCACGTCCTCCCGGCGGGGACGCTCGGGGCGCAGACTCCGGCGACGGTGATCGACAGCCAGGCGATGGATCGGGTGCTGGGGGCGGCCGCGGGAGCCTACGACCTCATCGTGGTAGATGGGCCGGACCTAACCGGGATTTCCGATGCCTTCCTACTGATGGGGAAGGTCGACGGCCTCGTGATTGTCGGCCTCAACGGCCGCTCGAGGCGGGACACCGCTGAAGACCTGATCCGGCGTCTGCGTGCCAGCGACGCCCGGGTCTATGGGGTCGTCGCGAATGGGGTGGGACGGAGCCGCGGTCGCGCCCAGGCCGAGGGGTACTCGATCAACGTGCAGGAGAGCGCCGCGCACGTCTCCTCCGCAAACTCGGACATGACACCCGGCGCCCAGGCGCAGGCCTGATCCTCCGTGCTGCTGCGGCCGGAACCATCGACTGGCGGTGCCCTCCCGCACCGGGTCGAAGGGGCGCGGCTGGCCGGCGCCCTTGCCGCCGGCGCCGGCGCCCTGCTGGTGGGGGCCAGCGCCGCGACCGGGCACGGCGCCCAGGTCGGGGGGATCCTGGTTGTCCTGATCTTCTGCGGGATCGCCGTTGCGACCTATCTCAAGGAACCGCTTACGGCCTTCATCGGCCTCTGGCTGCTGATCGTCTTCACCAGTCCGCTCTCGGCCGTCCTCGGCTACCAGTCCGGGACGGGCGAAGCGGTTCGTCAGGTGGACGAGGTGCTGGTCTTCCTCTTCGTCCTCCTGACGCTGCGCAGGACGCTCCTCAGTAACGCTCCCTGGCCGCCATTGCGCTATGTGGCGGCGGCGGCGGGGGTCGCGGTCTTCGGTGTGATCTCGGCAATCGTCCACGGCGTCCCGACGAGCACCATGCTGGTCGGGGCCGTGCTTGGGTTGAAGCTCTGGATCATGGTGATCGTCACCCTGATGCTTCCCTGGAAGCGCAGCGACGGGAACCGGGTCTACGTCGCGCTGATGTCGGTGGGGGTGCTGGTCGCCGTTCTCGGCCTCGTCGATTACGCGACGCACGGCGCGATCTCGCGCTCCTTCCACACCAGTAACTACAACGTCGGAATGGGGGCGTTCCGCTCCGAAGCGGTCCACTCGATCTTCCCGACCCCCGGCGAATACAGCCTCTTCATGAGCCTCCTGTTCGCCGTCTCCTTTTCTCGCTTCGCGAGCCAAGTGCGCCGTCAGGATCTCCTGCTCGCCGTGCTCTTCGCAGCTTCGATTGTGCTTTCCCTGCGCCTCAAGGGCTTCCTCTCGCTGGCGGTGGTGATCGCGATTGTCGGGGTCGCCCAGGGTGCGACCAGCGCCCGCCGCACGGTCATCGTGCTGCTTCTCGGGTCGCTGGTGATAGTCGGCGCCTACGTCTTCGAGAAGGGTGTCGTTGAAAAGCAGGTGACTACCTACTCTTCATCCGAAAGCTCGCCTCGCTCGCGCCTCTACCGGACGGGCGAGAAGATCGCGGCGACTAACTTCCCGCTCGGGGTCGGCTTCGGACGCTACGCAAGCTATCCATCCCGGACCTCCTACAGCCCCGTTTACTACCAGTACCGGCTTAACGACGTCTATGGTCTTTCGCCGGAATACCCCGCGTTCATCGACGACACTTCCTGGCCCAGTGTGATGGGCGAGACGGGCTACGGCGGGTTTGCCTGCTACCTGGTCGGCCTCGTGATGTTGGCCTGGGCTGTTGTCCGGCGCCTGCCCCGCTACGGGCACCGTTACGGGTGGCTGCCACTCTCGGCCCTCTGCATGATCGCGGCCGTCCTGGTCGACTCGCTCGGCGACCCGACGCTCTTTTCCTGGCTCGCCGCGGCGACATTGGCGCTGATCTTAGGCCCGGCCCTGAGTCGGGACGATCAACCGATGAAGGCGAGGCGTTGAAACAACCATGGACTTGACGGCGCAGGAGCTGAAGCGGCGCGAAGACCGCGACTGCCTCGATTTTGACATCGTCATCGGGGGCGCGAAAAAGGCGGGGACCTCGACGCTCCTCAACCACCTCCTCTGCGCGACCGACGTTGCCCCGCTGCACCGCTCGGAGATGCCCTACTTCACCGAGGAGGAGGAGTTCCAGCGCGGCCCCGAGGCCGCGATCGGGAAGTACTTCGGCGAGGACGTCTCGCCGGGCAGCGTCAGGGTCGGCAAGGATTTCGTCCTCAGCGCACCGGGCGCGATCCCTCGAATGCTCGCCGACTCGCCGCGGG
>DATBXZ010000100.1:0-3327 GCA_036513995.1 Solirubrobacterales bacterium
TCGTCCTCCCTTACGCCGGCCACGAGGCGGCCAGCGAGGAACTCGCGCTCGCCTGAGCGCCCCCTCCCGCGCCCTATCCTGCGCCAGATGCGCTCGCCCCTCAGCGCCCGGGTCGCCCTCTGCATCCTGCTCGTCTCCGCCTTGACGATCGGGCTGACGGCGACGGTCGCGCCGCGCACCTTCTACGACGACTTCCCCTTCCTCGCCCACTGGGTCGAGCTGCTGCCGCCCTACAACGAGCACCTGGTCACCGACGTCGGCGGGCTCTATCTCGGCTTCGCGCTCCTCTTCGCCTGGGCGGCGTGGACGCTGGACCGGACCCTGGTGCGCGCGGTCTGCGCCGCCTGGCTGTTGACGGCGACGATCCACCTGCTCTTCCACATCGACCACCTGGCCGGCTTCGGCACCGCCGACGCGATCGCCGAGATCGCCACCCTGGCGCTGCTGCTGGTGCCGGCGCCGATCGCGATCTGGGGCGTCAGCGAGCCACCGAGCGCGGGTGCGCCTCGGCCCACTTGACGATCGCCTTCGATTCGACGATCGCCTCGCCGTCGTCGGTGAGCAGGACCGGCACCACCTTCTGGCCGCTCAACTCCTCCACCTCGCGGCGGCCGGC
The DNA here is from genome assembly GCA_036513995.1 of Solirubrobacterales bacterium. Classification (GTDB taxonomy): domain Bacteria; phylum Actinomycetota; class Thermoleophilia; order Solirubrobacterales; family 70-9; genus VAYN01. Next base: position 617 of record DATBXZ010000100.1, read on the forward strand.
GGTCGTCCACTGCAAGAGCTTCGGGCCGACGCCAAGCCCGCGGACCTTGACCAGCTCCGGCTCGTAGCCGGCGGCCAGCAGAGCCTGGTGGGCGGTGCGGCAGCTGTGCTCCTTGAAGGGCTCGCGGTAGGTCCCCCAACAGATGTAGAGCTTCATCTAGAGGGAGCCGATCCGGTCCGGGGGCCAGTAGGTGGCGAACGCCTCGCCGATGATCCAAGACTTCGGGACCGGGCCCCAGTAACGGCTGTCGTCGCTTTCGCCGCGGTTGTCGCCCATCATGAAGAAGTAGCCCTTCGGGACCTTGATCGCCTTCGGCAGGTTGCAAACCAGTCCGCCGCCGCAGGGCCTGATGTAGGGCTCGTCGGTCTTCTCCACCCCGTTGACCACGGGATGGCCGTCCTTGATCGACACCGTGTCGCCGCCCACCGCGACGATCCGCTTGATGAAGGTCCGGCCCGCCTTTTCGGCGACCGGTTTCGGGCAGGGCTCGCCCGTTTCGAGCGGCTGCATCCCCTTCACGAGGACGCCGCATTCGCTACTCGACTCGGCCCCTTCGGGCGGGTGGAAGACGACGATGTTGCCCGGCTTCGGTTCGTGCAGGTGGTAGATGAAGCGGTTGACGAGGACGCGCTGGCCGACGTCGAGGGTCGGTTCCATCGAGCCGGAGGGGATCTGGTACGGCTTGATGAGCCAGGCCTGGATCGCCAGCACCAGCCCGACGGCAAGCACGACGATCGCGACCAGCTCGATCAGGCCGCCGACTCTGCTCTTCGGCCTGGGGATCCCGAACTTCAACCCGCGCTCACCCTGCCGCAACGGCGCTCGGTGCTGTCGATCGTCGTAGTCATTGGCCGTCGTAGAGAAGATCCTGCCCGGCCCGTTCCCGACGACCCGGAGGCGGAATTTCCGCAAACAGTATCGGCCGGTGCCTAAGCGGCGGCTGAAGACCGAGCCGCCCCCCCGTCCACCGGTCGCCGCGGCGTAGCCGGATCAGGCTGACCACGACGAGGATGAAGATCGCCGACTCGAGGATGCCGAGCAGGGCCGCCAACTGGATCAGCGGTCGGGGCGGCGCGGGCTTCCCTGGCCGTGGATGAAGAACTCGGTCGTCGACTCGACCTGCACGTCCCAGCCGAGATCGGCAAGGCGATCCTGCAGCGCCCGCGGCTCATAGAAGCGCTTGACGATCCGGTACTCGCGACCGTCCTCGAGCCGGCGCACCATCGTCTCCCCCGCTTCAGGCGGCTTGCGGTCGACACCGCTGGAGAGATCGCCGCCGGCGCTGTCGACGAAGAAGACCCGGCCGCCCGGGGCCAGGGCGCGACGCACCTTCTCCCAGAAGGCCTCGAAGAGCTGCTCGGGTACGTGCGAGAGCCAGAAGCCGAAGAAGCAGAGGTCGTAGGCCTCGCTCGGCTCCCAGGCGAAGAGGTCGGCCTGGTGGTAGGCAACGGCGCCGGCGGGAAGGCGGGCGCGGTTCAGCTCGAGCATCTCGGCGGAGCCGTCGACGGCGGTGAGATGCGTGGCGGCGGCGGCGAGCCGGCGGGTCCAGATCCCGGTGCCGCAGGCCAGCTCCAGCACCTTGCCGCGCGGGCCGAAGCGATCGAGCGCGGACTCCAGCGCCCAAGCCTCGGCGGCCCATCTGGCGTTGGCTTCTTCGCCGCCGTCATATCGCCCTCGCCTAAACCACCAGTCCTCGTACTCGGGCGCGCGCTGGCGGTAGTAGTCGCTCTGCTCGGCCAGCAGCGTGTCGGAGAGGCTCATCGCTTCGCCTGCCCGCGTTGGGTCGCAGGGCGCTTCTCAGGCGAGCCGCGCTCGTGCATCAGGCCGATCAGCAGCTCGACGAAATCGCCGTAGAGGTCGGGGCGTACGGCATCGGGGCTGACCAGTGCTTCGATCGCCAGGCCGATGCCGAGCGCGCGCAGGACCATGGCGACGTCGTCGGGTGGGAGCGGCAGCTCGGCGCCGAGCTCCTCTTGGTAGGCGGAGATGTAGCGGGCGACGGCCTCGCGCAGGGCGGCGGAGCGCTCGCCGAAGCGGCCCGCCAGCTCGGGGTCGCGGCCGGCGTGGGCGATGAACTCCATGTGCAGGACGAAGGACTCGCGGTCTTTGGCGAAGCGCTCCATCCACTGGTCGGCCAGCGCCCGCGCGCGGGCCTCCAGGGGAGCGTCCTCGCCGAGGTCGACCTGGGTGGCGGCGAGCTCGCGGGCCCGCTCGGCCATGTAGTCCTCGAAGACGGCGAGGAAGAGGTCGGCCTTGCCGTCGAAGTTGGAGTAGACGGCGCCGTGGGAGTAGCCGGCCTGCTCGGCGATCTCCTCGACCGAGGCGCCCTCGTAGCCGCTGCGGGCGAAGACCGTGGCGGCGGCGGCGAGCAGCTCGGCCCGGGTGCGGGCCTGGCGCTCGGCGCGGCTTTCCCTTCTCGGCTTGGCGTTCATTCAGATTGCGGTTCCCATTCGGATGCTGATACTAATCTAAGTGTGAAGCCAAGCCACCTGCCGCGACTGTTCGTCCTCGCCGCGAGGAAGCGGTCGCTCGGGGCGCTGGCGGGACTGACGCTGCTCGCGGGGGCGGCGATGTTGCCGGCGATGCGCACGATGGCCGACCACGGCGCCTCGCTGCTCGCGTTCGAGTCAGCCGGCAGCGTTGCCCGCAGTCAGGAGATCGTCTCCGAGTGGGGCGCCGCCGGCAAGGACGCAATGTGGTGGCAGCTGGCG
>DATBXZ010000101.1:0-6234 GCA_036513995.1 Solirubrobacterales bacterium
GAGCGCGCGGGCGGGAGACGATCATCCGCCCCCGATCGGCGAAACGCCGATCGAGCTTCTTCCAGAGCCAGGCGGTCGCGACGGCCCGCCCTTCCGGGTTCCAGGTGTTGAGGATGCCGGCGGCGGAGACGAGCACCAGCCGCTCGAAGTGGCCGGGCGCCGCCGTCACCGCCTCGGCCGCGATGGAACCGCCCATCGAGTTGCCGACGATCGTCGCCCCCTCGACCCCGAGCTTCTCGCAGAAGTCGTGGAGGAGGCGGCCGTAGGCGGGCATGCCGATCTCCCATGAGGGCATCGGGCTCGTCCCGAAGCCCGGCAGGTCGAGCGCGATCGCCCGCCGGCCCCGGCCGAAGTGCGGCAGGTTCTCGAGCCAGTTCTGCCAGCTGCCGGAGATCCCGTGGACGAAGACGATCGGCCTGCCCTCGCCGATCTCGACGTAGTCGACGCGGGCGCCGGGCAGCTCGACCGTGTGCAGGTGCTCTCGCCAATCGACCCGCGGCCACTCGGGGTCCGGATTGCCGTAATCCGAGCCGGCGGCGATGCGGGGGTCGCGGGCCGTCGCCTCAGGCATACCCCATGCGTTCCAGCACCGGGATCTCGCGGATCTGCGGTGGCTGCAGATGGTCCCAGAGGATGCCGCGCGGGCGCTCGTACTGGCGCTCGACTTCGATCACTGCCCGCGGCGTCGCGATCAGGTCGACCGGCAGGTCGTGGGCGGTGACCATCAGGTGCTGGCGCAGGATCTGGATCGGGTGCACGGTGGTGGCGACCGTGATGTGGGTGTCGATCTTGCCCGCGTCGACGAGGATCCCGTACTCGAGGTCGTGGTAGCCGCCACCTTTGCCGACCCGGGCCCCGCTCAGGTTCACCGCCACCGAGCCGCAGAGGACGAAGTCGATCTCCGGCAGGTCGTCGAGGGCGACCACGCGGCCGTGCTTCAGGGCGCCCTTGATCGTCGCCGCCTCTTTCACCACCCCCTTCGACAGCTTCTTCGGGTCGAGCACGCGAAAGGGGTGGGGGTCGCGCAGGCGCGGCACCGCCATGATCACCGTCTTGCCCTCTTCCAGGGCGATCCTCCGCGCGTGCGTCTGCGGCGAGTCGGGGTTGGCCTTGATCACCCGGGCGCGCTTCCAGACCCGGTGATTGGCGAGCTTCTCGGCCGCCAGCTTGGCGCCGGCGAAGTTGGGGATGCGTCCCTCGGCGCCGGGGAAGCGGGAGACGCCCTCGCGTTCCATCGCCTGCCAGACCTCCTTGCGAACCTCGTCCTTCGTGCGCACCGACGAAAGATATCCCGCCGGCTGCCGATAAGACCGACGTAGATGCGAAATTGCAGGGAAGACGGCCTCTTTGGCCGAATGATCCGAATGCCTAAACTTTTCGCAACCGGGTGTAGGCAGGCCGCAGTCGAGTCGAGAGGGTAAGTCGAGAGCAATGGGACGCAAGAGCTGGATCGCCGTGAGCGCCGCCGCCCTGGTCGTGGTCCTTCTCGCCGGCGGTGCCTACGCCTATGACAGCTCGCAGAAGGACAAGATCGCCGACGGCGTCACCATCGCCGGCGTCGACGTCGGCGGCCTCGGCGCCGAAGAAGCCAGCGCCGCCGTGCGGAGGCATCTGCTGCTGCCGCTGCGTCACTCGCTCGAGGTCAGCTACGACGGTCAGTCCTGGGCGCTGCCCGGGGCGAGGCTGAAGGTCCGCGCCGATGTCGACGCCGCGGTCGAACACGCCCTCGACGAGAGCCGCGAAGGCGGCCTGCCGACCCGCCTGGTCCGCTACGTCACCGGCGGCGAAGTCGACAAGCCGGTCTCGGCCCAGATCACCTACTCCAAGCCCGCGATCAACAAATTCGTCCGCAAGGTCGCCGACGAAGTCAACCGCGAAGCCGAGAACGCGACCGTCAGCCCCAGCGCCGACTCGCTCGAAGTCGTCGCCGGCAAGAACGGGCGCAAGCTGCGCGACAACCGGCTGACCCGCGACCTCGAACATGCCGTGCTCGACGCCAGCGCTCCACACACCGTCGTCGCCGCCGTGCACACGACCAAGCCGGAAGTGACCAAAGGCGAAGTCGCGGCCAGGTTTCCCTCCTATCTCACTCTCGATCGCGGCACTTTCCAGCTGCGGCTCTGGGAACACCTGAAGCTGGCCAAGACCTACACCGTCGCGGTCGGCCAGGAAGGCCTCGAAACGCCGGCCGGGCTCTACCACATCCAGGAAAAGGAAGAAAACCCCTCCTGGCACGTCCCCGACTCCGCCTGGGCCGGGGATCTCGCCGGCCAGGTGATCCCGCCGGGGCCTGAGGACCCGATCAAGGCCCGCTGGATGGCGATCTTCGAAGGGGCCGGCATCCACGGCACCGAAGAGACCGAATCGCTGGGCTCGGCCGCGTCCCACGGTTGCGTGCGGATGTCGATCCCGGACGTGGAAGAACTCTATGACCGCGTCGAAGTGGGGACCCCGATCTACATCGGGTAGTTCGCCGCGCAGGTGGTGGGGTGGGGAGGACGAATTCAGCTTCGTGAACTGGGAATCGGCCCTTGCCGACTACGACCGCGATCTCCGGGCCCGGGGTGCCGCCGAGCGGACCCGACGGGCCTACGGGGTCGACCTCGGCGGCTTCGTCGAGTGGGTCGAGCCGCAGGGGCTCGGTCCGGGGGAGGTGCGCCACCGCGACGTGAGGCGCTACGCCGCCGGGCTCTCCTCGGCCGGGGCGGCCCCGGCGACGGTGGCCCGCAAGCTCGCCTCGATCCGTAGCCTCTACGGCTTCCTGGTTCGCACCGAGCGGACTGGACAGAACCCGGCTGAGCTGGTCTCCAGCCCGAAGCGCTCGGAAAAGCTGCCGCAGGTGCTCACGAGCGAGCAGATGCGCTCGCTGCTGGAGCAGATCCCGGCCCATACGCCGCTGGAGCTGCGCGACCGGGCGATGCTGGAGCTGGCCTACTCCTGTGGCCTGCGCTGCGAGGAGATCGTCAACCTCGACCAGGGGGCGCTGGACTACGAAACCGAGCAGCTGCGCGTGCTCGGCAAGGGCTCGAAGGAGCGCCTGCTCCCGGTCGGCACTCCCGCCCAGGAGGCGCTGCGCCGCTACATGGAGCGTGGCCGGGCCCCGCTCGTCGTCGACCCGCGCGAGCCGGCGCTGTTCCTCTCCAAGAGCGGCAGACGGCTCTCGAACTCCGACGTGACCCGCCGTCTCGGCCTCTGGGCCCAGCGGGTGACGACGATCTCCGGCGTCTCCCCCCACTCGCTTCGTCATTCATTTGCCACCCATTTGCTCGAAGGCGGCGCCGATCTGCGTACCATTCAAGAGCTACTCGGCCACGCATCGATCTCGACCACCCAGGTTTACACCCGGGTAGATGCTGCCCGCTTGCGTGACACCTATGCCGCCAGCCACCCTCGTGCGTGACCCAATGACCCCTGCTGAACGTAGAATCACCTAAGGATGGAGACGGGCGTAAAAGAGGTGGAGCTGCGCGATCTTTGGCGCCGCTACAAGGACGACGGCGACGGGACCGCGCGCGAGCGCCTGGTTGTCGCCTATTCGCCGATGGTCAAGTTCGTCGCCGGCCGCCTCGGTGCCGGGCTGCCCTCGCATGTCGAAGACGCCGACCTGATCTCCTACGGCCTGGTCGGCCTGATCGGCGCGATCGAGCGCTTCGAGCCCGAGCGCGGGATCAAATTCGAGACCTTCGCGATGACCCGCATCCGCGGCGCCATCATCGACGAACTGCGCTCGCTGGACTGGGTGCCGCGCTCGGTCCGCTCGCGGGCACGGGAGATCGAGGCCTGCCAGGCCAAGCTCGAGCACGAGCTGCAGCGGGCCCCGACCGAGGCCGAGCTGGCGGCGAAGCTGAACATGTCCGAGGAGGAACTGCAGGGCTCGCTGCTGGAGATCGCCAACTCCTCGGTCTACGCGCTCGACGAGCTCTGGACCGTCTCCGATTCCTCCGGCGATCAGGTCTCGCTCCTCGACACGATCGCCGACGACGCCGCCGCCGATCCGCAGGAGGCGCTCGACAGCAGCGAGGTCAAGGACCGCCTCACCGAGGCGATCGGCTCGCTGCCCGAGCGCGAGCAGCTCGTCGTCGCCCTCTACTACTACGAGAACCTCACCCTGCGGGAGATCGGCGAGGTTCTCGGGGTCACCGAGTCGCGCGTCTCCCAGCTGCACACCAAGGCCGTGATGCGGCTGAAGTCCCAGCTCGAGCAGGCGTGATCGCCGCCACCGCGGAGAGGTTCGAGCTTGCGGTGACGCGTTTCAATGCCAGCGAGGCGGCGCGGACCGTCGCTGGCCTGACCCGGACGCTGGGCGAGCCGCAGATCTCGATCGGCGCCGCCGCCGGAACCGCGGAGGCGGCGCGGATCACGGTTGCTTGGGATCTCACCTGGTACCAGTGGACGGTGGCCAGCGGCGAGCGCGAGCAGCCGGTCGCCGAGGTCGCCCACGGAACCGAGATCGGCCAGCTCGACCTGGCGGCGCGGCAATGGAACGCAAAATGGCGAAGCTGACCGTCAACGTCGACGGCGGCGCCCGCGGCAACCCCGGCCCGGCTGCAATCGGCGCCGTCGTCCGCGACACCGACGGCGAGATCGTCGAGGAGCGCGGCGAGCGGATCGGCCGCGCCACCAACAACGTCGCCGAGTACCGGGCCCTGCTGCTCGGAATCGAGCTGGCCGCGGCGCACGGGGCCGAGGAGCTGGAGCTGGTCGGCGACTCGGAGCTGATCGTGCGTCAGGTCGAAGGCAGGTACAAGGTCAGTGACACGAAGCTGAAAGAACTCCACACCAAGGTGAAGGCGGCCCTCGTCCCCTTCCCGAGCTGGTCGATCCGCCACGTCCGCCGCGAGCACAACGCCGACGCCGACCGCCTCGTCAACGCGGCGCTCGACGGCAGCTAGCCTTCTTCGGGTGAGCGAGCGCGACAGCCAACCGATCGACCCCGGCGTCGACATCGGCCACGTCCACCTCAAGGTGGCCGACGTCGACCGCTCGCTCGACTTCTACTGCGGCGTGCTCGGCTTCGAGCTGATGCAGCGCTACGGCGCCGACGCCGCCTTCGTCTCCGCCGGTGGCTACCACCACCACATCGGCCTCAACTCCTGGGAGTCCAAAGGCGGCACCCCACCGCCGCCCGGTACCACCGGGCTCTACCACACGGCGATCCGCTACCCGACCCGCCGCGCCCTCGCCGATGCCCTGCGGCGCCTGGTCGACGCCGGGATCGGGATCGGTGGCGCCTCCGATCACGGCGTCAGCGAGGCCCTCTACCTGGACGACCCCGACGGCAACGGGGTCGAGCTCTACTGGGACCGTCCGCAAGGGGAGTGGCCCGACCCCCAGCCCGGCCAGAAGGTGGAGATGTTCGTCCGCCCGCTCGACCTTCCCGGCCTCCTGGCCGAGCTGGACGAGTAGAGGGCGAACGTCTAGAGCGCCGGGCTTGGGGCCTCGGCGCCGCTGCGCACCGGGTGGCCGCCCTGCCGCCAGGCGCCGACGCCCTGGCCGACGTGGACGACCTCGGCGAAGCCCTCGCGCTGCAGGATCGAGGCCGCCAGGCCACTGCGTTTGCCGCCACGGCAGATCGCCGCGATCGGGCGGTCGCGGGGCAGCTCGTCACAGCGCTCGGCGAGGTCGCCGTAGGGGATGTGGAGCGAGCCGGGGATGTGCTCGCCGGCGTACTCGGCGGCGTTGCGGACGTCGAGGATCAGCGGTGGCTGCGGGCCCTCGACCCGCGCCGCCAGCTCGTCCGGGTCGATCAGCTCGATCTTGCGCACCGGTCGCTCCTCCGTGCGCCAGGCGGTCATCCCACCCTCGAGGAAGCCGCGTACCCGCATCCCGACCGCGGCCAGCAGTTCGGCGGCGTGGCGCTCGTCGCCGTCGGAAGCGGCGACGACGATGATCTCGGTGTCGCCGGGAGCGACCCGGGAGACCTTGGTCGCGAAGCCGGTGTCGTAGGCGGAGGTGCTGAGGGCGCCGGCGATGTGGGCCTCGTCGAACTCCTCGTTGGTGCGGCCGTCGATGACGACGGCACCGGCGGCGACGGCCTCCTCGACCTCGTGCGGAGTCAGCGGCGCCGGGGTGCCGAAGTCCTCGACCAGCGGCCCGCGGTTGAGGTTGACGATCTGCTCGACGTTGGGCGGGCGGTCGCCGAGCGAGGCGACCGCGTCGGCGACGAACTCGGCCTCGTCGGCGATCCCGAGAGCGCGGTTGTGGCGGCGCTCGAAGCCGATCGTCGAGGAGGTC
>DATBXZ010000102.1:0-2345 GCA_036513995.1 Solirubrobacterales bacterium
TCAGCAGGGTGTCGGGCTCGCGCGAGGCGGTGCCGATCGTGGCGACGATCTTCATGCGCCGCACGCACGGTAGCGGTCGGGCGTGCGCTTACGGTGCTTGCACGTCGGGAAAGTTCTCAGCGCAGTGCTCCCGCAGCGCCTCGCGCACCCACGCGCGCTCCGCGGGGCTCGCCACCCGGAAGCGTTCCAGCAACTCGCGCTGGCGCTCGATCGGCGCACCCGCGATCTCCCAGCGCACCGCGAGGCGCTCGAACAGCGCCTCCGAGCGCCGCCGCCAGGCGTCCTCCAGCGAGGCCGCGTCGCCGGTCGGAGGCTCGCCGATCTTGGCGATGGTCGCGGTGCTGAGCGACTGCCGCAGGGTCAGCATGTTGCCGTCGGGGTCGACGTAGTCGAAGGTCGGCGCCTTCTGCCGGTTGCGCTGCTTCTTGCGCTTCGCCATCTGCCCGGCTAGGCCAGCGCGTCGATCTTCGCGGCCAGCTCGAAATCGGCCGCGGTCAGGCCGCCCTCGGAGTGGGTGGAGATCGTCACCTTCACGGTCGCCCAGGAGATCTCCAGGTCGGGGTGGTGGTTCATCGCCTCGGCCGGCTCGACCAGGCTGGAGGCGAACTCGACCGAGCCGACGAAGTCGCCGCGGTCGAACTCCTTCGCGATCGCCCCGCCGGCCCGCTCCCAGCCGGGCAGCTCGGCGAGCCTCGCCTCGACCTCGGAATCGTTCAGCAGCGCCATCGCGCCTATGCTGCCACGACCACCGAGGAGGTGCAATGAGCAACGGCAAGCCCACCCTGATCCAGCTCGACATCTCGCACTACAGCGAAAAGGTGCGCTGGGCGCTCGACCACAAGCGAGTCCCCCACGTCCGCCGCTCGCCGCTGCCGGGAACGCACATCCCGATCGCCTTCGCGCTGACCCGTGGTGAGAGCATCACCCTGCCGCTGCTGCAAATGGACGGCCGCACGATCGCCGACTCGACCGCGATCCTCGCCGCGATCGAGGAGCGCCATCCGGATCCGCCGCTCTACCCGGCCGATCCCGAGCAACGCCGCCGCGCCCTCGAGCTGGAGGACTTCTTCGACGAGGAGCTGGGACCGCACGCGCGCCTGCTTCCCTTCCACGAGCTGGCCAGCGAGCCGGCGATGTTCGCCGAGGTCGCCGCGGCGGCGGTGCCGGGCCCGCTCGGCAAGGCCAAGGGTCCGATCGGCCTCTACGCCCGCACCTACACGGGCCTGCGCTTCGGCGCCCGCGACAAAGCGGCGGCGACGACGGCGCGGGAGAAGATCGTCGCCGCCCTGGATCGCCTCGAGGACGAGCTGGAGGCGGGCGGCGGCGAGTTCCTGGTCGGCGAGAGCTTCAGCGTCGCCGATCTGACCGCGGCCTCGCTCTTCTATCCGGTGGTCGACCCCGACGAGGGGCCGCTGCCGGCCGGGACCCCGTCGCCACCTGCCCTCGAAGGCTTTCGCGACGAGATCAGGGAGCGACCGGGCTACATCTGGGTCGAAGAGACGTTCCGCCGCCACCGCCATCCGGCCCGGGCGGGATCGGCGAGCGCGAGCCTCTAGGAAGTTGCAAGCTGGGGCCTCAGCCGCCGATCGGCGCTCGCGGGTTCGCTCCCCAGAAGATCACCGTCCCCAGCATGCCGACGATGTGGACGAGGATGATGTTGACAACCATCGACTGCGCGGTGGCGGTGCCGACGCCCACCGGCCCGCCCGAAGCGGTGTAGCCGTAGTAACAGCCGACGAGGATGATCCCCGTCGCCATCACCATCCCCTTGGTCAGGCTGAAGAGCAGGTCGGGCGGGCTCTGGAACATCCAGAAGATCAGCGAGTAGCCGCCGGAGGAGACGTCGCCGACCTGCTTGACCACGGCGAAGTAACTGGCCAGGTAGGCGACCCCGATCCCGACCAGATAGAGGAACGGGATCGCGATCCAGGCCCCCAGCAACCGGGTCGCGGCGAGGAAGGTCATCGGCTGGATTCCCATCACCTCGAGCGCGTCGATCTCGTCGGAGATCCGCATCGCCCCGATCTCGGCGACGATCCCGGTCCCGACCTTGGCCGAGAGGATGTAGCCGAACGCGTAGGGCACGCCCTCGCGCAGATCGCAGAAGGCCGAGAAGAGGCCGGCCAGCGAGGGTGCCCCGATCGAGCGGTTGAAGTAGGCGCCCTGCAGCCCGCACTGCAGGCCGAGGATGAAGACGAACGCCCAGATGATCACGGCGGAGCCGAAGATCAGGATCCCGGCCTGGCGCAGGCCCTCGCCGAAGAAGCGGAAGACGCGCCCGGAGAGGACCAGCCCGGCCACCTGTGAGCCGAAGCGGGCGACCTCGCCGAAGGAGTCGAGCCATT
>DATBXZ010000103.1:0-4761 GCA_036513995.1 Solirubrobacterales bacterium
TGGCCGCCCAGCAGCTGCCGAAGATGGGGGTGAGCGCGATGTGGGTCTATCACCCGCTCGTCAGCGCCCGCCTCGCCCGCATCTGCAAGCTCGCCGGAGTCGAGCTGATCGCCTGGACGGTCGACGACGAGAAGCGGATGCACGGGCTGGTCGAGATGGGCGTCGACGGCATCTGCTCGAACGATCCACGTCTCTTCGCCCGCCTCTGATCGGTGCTGCCGCGCCCCAGGACGAATCGAGGTTGGGACCGCAGCCAACGTCCGCCGGTCGTGTTCGGATAGGCATCGTGGAGCAACTGGGGAGGCTGATCAGGGCGGAGCTCGTGCTGCTGCCGGCGCTTGCCGCCGCCTGCCTGACGCTGCTCGCAGCGGCGCCACCGGCCTCCGCCCGTCAGGCAGAATCGCTGGCGCGGGGGGAAACCCACTTCGTGCTCGACCGCGGGCTTGCCGCCGCCCTCGACCAAGCTGAAGTCCGCGTCACCGGCCTCGGGGCGGCGAGGGTCAAGGGCCGCAGCGTGACGATGCCGCTCAGCAGCGGCTACCTCGAGTACGGTCGCGGCAGCGGCTACGCCTTCGAGCGCGGCGGGCTCGCCCTCCGTGGGCCCGGCGGGTCCGTGTCGCTCCGCGGCCTCGTCCTCAACACGGCCAAGCACCGCCTCAGCGCGAAGATCAACGGCCGCAACATCGTCCTCGCCTACCCGGAAGGGGTCGACGGGCGGCCGACGCGCTACGGGCTCGAAGTCGCCGTCAGGCGCCTGGCGCTGACCGGCGCCGGCGCCCGCGCCCTCAACCGCGCCCTCGGGCTGAAGCGGGTCTTCGTCGCCGGCTCGACCCTCGCCACCGCCCGGGTCGAGGGTGAAACGTTCATCATCCCGGTCAGCCGTACCAACCTCGAATTCACCTTCGACGAAGGCTTTCGCCAGAAGTTGGCGGACCTCGGCGTCACCGTCGCCCCGACCGGCTCGGCGCAGCAGCTGGGGTCGGCGCCGCTCGTCTTCTCGTTCCCGGACGCGACCGGGTCCGGGAACAACAGGCTCAGCCACGGCTCGATCTCCAGTCGCAGCACCCTGCACCTCACGCAGGGCGTCTTCCCCGACCAGCACGAAGCGACGATCGCGATCTCGATCAGCTTCGAATCGACCCTGGTCGGCAGCGCCCGTGAGACCTGGCCCTCTTCTCGCAGTGGCGCCCCCTTCGGTGAAACCGGCGCGGTCAGCGTCGCGCTCATCGACGCCGGTGCCGGCAGCTTCGAAGTGCCGCCGGCCACGGTCAGGCTCTCGTCATATGGCACGCCGGAACTGAACAGCGCCTTCGCCACCCCGTCGCGGCAGTTCGCCGTCGGCGAACCGCTCGGCACGCTCTCCGTCTCGGGCAGGCTGGGGCGGTGATCCGCAGGCACCTCTTCCCGGGCGTGCTCGTCTGCCTCCTGCTCGCGCTTGGCACGGCGCAGAGCGCCGCCGCGGATTCGGTTTCGGGCGGCACGGTCCGGCTCCCGCTCGGGCCCGACCTGGCGGCGACCCTGCATGGGGCCGGGGTGAAGCTGAGTCCGCTCGGACCGGCGCGGCTGCACGGTCGCAGCCTGGCCCTGCCCGTCTCCGGCGGCGAGCTCGACGCCGGAGTGGGGCGCCTCTCGCTACGGGGCGGCTTGAAGCTGACCGCCGGCGCTCGCTCTACGTCCATCGGCCAGATCACCCTCGACACCGGCAGCGGTGCGATGACCGCGGAGCTCGGCGGCCGATCCGTAAGGCTGGCGCTCGCCCGGCGGCCACGCGTCGATCGCGACGGCTTCGGCTACGAGGCGACGCTCGGCAAGCTGGTCCTGACCGGGAGCGGGGCGCGCCGTCTCGATCACAGCCTGGCTCTGCCCGGCCTGCTCGGGGTCGACGACGTACTCGGCACCGCGATCGCCGGCATCCGCTTCGAACAGCTCACCGTCCCCTACGGAACCGCCTACCTGACGCTCGAAGAATCCTTCCTCGACAAGCTGCGTTCCTTGGCGGTGGCGGTCGAACCGTCGGGGGCGGGCTGGTACTTCTCGCGCTCGCCGCTCACTCTCGCCTTCACCGGCATGCAGGGGTCGGCCGCCCTCGACCTCAGCGCTGGCTCGATTGCCTCCGCTGACGGCCTGCGCCTGTTCCAGGCTGGTCGCAAAGGGCCGTACGAACTGATGCTGTCGGGCATCTCGCTCGACTTTGCCACCGGGGCTTTGGCCGCCGCGATCAGAGGGATGTCGGGGGACACCGCCCCCAGCGGTCCGGTCGCCTCGCTGCAGATCCCCGTCTTCCACAAGAACGCCTTCACCGGCGTCCTCTCGGCCCCCAACAGCCCCGCCGCCGTCTCACCGGGCCTGGCGAGCCTGCTCAACGCCACCTTCGCGGCAGCGGCGCAGCCGCCGCCATTTGCCGCCGGCGAAGCGCTTGGCCAGGTCGCGTTCGCCGTCGGCACCCACGGGAAGCCGCGCTAGGAGCGTCCCAGCGGTCCCCGCGGGCGAGCCGTCAGACGGTCCCGGGGGTGGCGGTGGGGGGCGCGTTGCGCTTGCCCTTCTTCACCTTCACCGCCGACTCCAGCTCGTCCTGGGTGAAGCCGCCGACGGCCTGGCCGTCGAGCGCGTAACGGTAGAGGGCAACGCCGAAGACGCCGCTGAGCGCCCGCGAGACCAGCATCGCGATCGCCAGGACCAGGGCGCCGATCACGACCAGCAGGGCACCGAGGAAGGAGGCCGACGACCACAGCGCGATTCCGGCGACGATGAGGACGACCGCCGGCAGCACCCCGATCAGGAAGACGGCGGCGCCGATCGCGATGTTGCCGGTGATCTGCTGGCCCCAGCGCTGGCGGAAGATCGAGGCCGAGCGCTTCAGCGTTTCCACCGGCCCGGTGCCCTCGAGCGCGATCACCGGCACCGCGAGGAAGGTGACCAGCGACCAGGCCATCCCGACCAGGCGGGCGGCGATGTTGCCGGCGATCCCACCCTGGTTCTCGAGCACCGCCATGAAGACGCTGATCGCGGTCGAGATCGCCGCCCAGCCGCAGATCTGGCTGAAGTTGGCGCGGGCGACGGCGAGGCCGTCGGCGACGGTCGCCTGCTGGCCGTCGAAGATCATGTTGGCGGCGGCGGCGAGGCCGACGCTGAAGTAGAAGCCGACGACGCTGAGCACGTAGACGCCGATCACCAGCAGCGGGATCGCCCCCGCCAGCGAGTCCTTGTCGAGCAGGTAGAGGCCGGGGCCGAAGAAGAGGATCGCCAGGGGCACGGTGGCGACGGCGCCATAGAGCGGAAAGCGGATCAGCTCACGATGACCGTTCAACAGCGCCCAGCTTTTCTTCGTCAGTCCCCAACCGCGTTTGATCCTGCTCATCGTTCCTCCTCTGGTGAACCGGCCGCTCTCTCAGGAGATCTCGGCAAGTCCGGGGGTTCGCTTGACGCCTCTTTCCTCGAAGTACTCCCATTCCTGCTGCCCGAGCTCGGTTGCCGGTGGGTCGGCGTAGACCCACTCGCGGAAGATCCGGTGCCAGTTGCGCCTGGCGCGGAGCTGCCCGAGCACGGCGACGACGCCGATTTCCATCCGCCGCCCCATCAGCTCCTCGGCCGGGATCGACTCGCGCCGCATCAGGTCGAAGTACTCCGAGCGCGGGTCGTTGGTCGACTCGATGATCTTCATCACCCGCTTCGGCGTGATCTCGATCTCGCGGTCCTCGATGTACCAGCCGCCGACCGCCCCCATGTGCTCCATCAGCCGCTCGGCGTCGAGCTTGGAGGGCTTCTTGATGAAGCCGAGGTCGTGCAGGGCCTGGCGGAAGGCCTCGGGGTCGTTGCGGGAGGCGGCGTCGAAGGCGCGCTGCTCGAGCACGATCTGCTCGCGGTCGAGCTTCTTCGTCATCCCGAAGTCGAGGAAGGCGACCCGACCGTCCTCCATCAGGATGAAGTTGCCTGGGTGAGGGTCGGCGTTGAAGTGCTGCAGGTTGAACATCGAGCCGAGGCTGCCGCGGAAGACGATCTCGCCGAAGCGGCTGCGCTCCTCGTGGGGCAGCTGCTTGATCTGCTCAAAGTTCATGCCGACGACCAGCTCGGTGACGAGGATCCGCCGCCGCGAGAGCCGGGTGACGACTTCGGGCACGTAGATGAAGGGATGGTCGCGGTAGGCGCGGGCGAACGAGCGCTGGTTCTGCGCCTCGTACTCGTAGTCGAGCTCCTCCATCACCCGCTCGCGGATCTCCTCGGCAATCGCCTTGGCGTCGAGGCCGGGCGCGAGGGCGCGGGCGAGGCGGACGATCGTGCCGGCATTGCGGAGGTCGGCGTCGAGCGCCTCGGCGATCCCCGGGTACTGGATCTTCACCGCGACCTTGCGCCCGTCGAGCAGCTCCGCCCGGTGCACCTGGCCGATCGAGGCGGCGGCGAAGGCCTCGGTCTCGATCTCGGCGAAGAGCTCGGAGAGCGGCTCGCCGTCGTATTCCTCCTCCAGCACCTTGACCACCTTCTCCCAGGGCATCGCCGGGGCGTCGGTGCGCAGTTTCGCCAGCTGCTCCTGGTAGACCTCGCGGTACTCCTCGGGGATGAACTCGGTATCGATGAAGGAGGCGAACTGGCCGAGCTTCATCGCCGCGCCCTTCATCTGGCCCAGAGCGCCGACCATCTTCATCGCCGTTTCCAGGTGGCGCTGCTCGAGCTTCTCTTTACCCTGCTCTTCGGAACGGGCGACGTTGGCGGCCTTGGTGCCGGCGTAGCGGGCGCCCTGCGAACCGATGATCGAGCCCAGTTTGG
>DATBXZ010000104.1:0-9999 GCA_036513995.1 Solirubrobacterales bacterium
CGCGAATGCGGTCGAAAAAAGCGGCGGCGTCGAAATCGCCGAAAAAGTCCCGACCGAAGAAGAGTATGGAATCGCCCTCGCACAGGGCGAAACCGGACTCCTCGAAGAAATAAACCAGGGCCTCGAGGAAGTCGAGGAAGACGGGACCTACGCGAAGATCTACAAGAAGTGGTTCAAGCTCGAACCGCCTAAAGAAATCTTCACCCTCGGTGAAGCAGCGGAATGACGTTGCGACACGCGGAAGTCTGATTAGACGAAGGGGCGCCGGCGACGGCGCCCCTTCGCTTTATCCCCAGACCGCCACCAGGAGACAGCGATGAGCGAATTCTTCCATCAGTACTTCGACTTCCACATCATGGGAGCGCACTTCAGCGAAGTCCTCGAAGGCTTCCTGAAGAACCTCCTGCTCTTTGCCGTGGTGGTCGTGCTGGCCCTCTTCTGGGGGCTAGTCCTGGCCCTCATCCGCCAGCTTCCCGCCGGCAGAAAGCTCATACCCCTGCGGGGAGTGACGATCGCCTACATCGACGTCTTCCGGGCGATACCGCTGTTGATCATCATCCTGCTGATCTCCGGCGGCATCCCCTTCCTCAACTTCCTGCCGAAGGACATTCGCATCCCCCAGTGGTTCGGCCAGCCCGACCCATTCTGGTACGGGGTGCTGGCGCTGACCCTGGTCTACGGCGCCTACATGGCCGAGGTCTACCGGGCCGGCATCGAAGCCGTCCAGGGCGGCCAGATGGAGGCGGCACGGTCGCTTGGCATGAGCCACAGCCAGGCGATGCGCCATGTCATCGTCCCGCAGGCCGTGACCAAGATCCCGGCGCCGATGCTGAACGAAATGATCTCCCTGCTCAAGGACACGACCCTGGTCAGCGTCGTCGCCTACGGAGAGTCGGTGCTGGTCGGCCGCGAAGTGCTGGCCGAAACGTTCAACAGCTCGGCGGTCATGCTCGCCGGGTTGATGTTCCTGGTCATCACGCTGCCGGCGGCACGTCTGGTCGACAAACTGATCGCCCGCAACCAGGGCAAAATCACCCGCGGTGCCCATATCGAGGTGGCATAGCCGATGGCCGAGGCGATGGTCAGGCTGGAGGGGGTCCACAAGCGCTTTGGGGATCTCGAGGTGCTCAAAGGCGTCGACCTGCACGTCGCCAAAGGCGAAGTCGTCTGCATCCTCGGCCCCAGCGGCTCGGGCAAGAGCACGCTGCTGCGCTGCGTCAACCTGCTCGAGCCCCCCGAGCAGGGCGAGATCTTCCTCGAAGGCCACGACATCTGCAAAGGCCCGGGTTCGGGGACCGGCGAGTCCAGCTGGGAGCTCGACTTCGTGCGCCAGCGGGTCGGCATGGTCTTCCAGCAGTTCAACCTCTTCCCCCACAAGACCGTGCTCGAGAACGTGACCCTGGCGCCGCGGCAGGTCCTCGGCAAGCCCCGCGCCGAGGCCGAGTCGAAAGCGAAGGCGCTGCTGGAACGGGTCGGCCTCGGCGACAAATTCCAGCAGTACCCGGAACGGCTGTCCGGAGGACAGCAGCAACGGGTTGCGATCGCCCGGGCGCTGGCGATGGAACCGCGCGTGATGCTCTTCGACGAGGTGACCAGCGCCCTCGATCCCGAGCTGGTCAAAGAGGTGCTCGACACGATGCGCGAGCTGGCCGCCGAAGGGATGACGATGCTTGTCGTCACCCACGAGATGGGATTCGCCAAAGAGGTCGGCGACCAGGTCGTCTTCATGGACGGCGGCGTGATCGTCGAGCAGGGCAAGCCGGCCGACGTGCTCGATCACCCGCGCGAGGAGCGGACCCAGAAATTCCTCGGACGGGTGCTGGAGCGCTAGGCGCTGCCGCCGGCCATTGCCGGCAGGATGACGACGGTGTCGCCCGCTGCGACCGCGGTGTCGAGCCCGTTCAGGACCCGCACGTCCTCGTCGTTGAGGTAGACGTTGACATAGCGGTTGAGGTCGCCGTCCTCGCCGAAGAGCTGCTCCTTGGTATCGGGGTGCTCGCTGGTGAGGGTCCGCAGGACCTCGCCCACGTTCCCGCCGGCCGCTTCGACTTCAGTCTGGCCGCCCGTTTTCGGGCGCAGCACCGGGGGAATGCGGACGGTCGCCATGGAGCGGGATCCTAACCTAGGCCGCGAAAACCAAGCAGCTCAAGGACGCAGGGAGCGAAGTGTGCTCTGCACACGAGCAACCGAGGACCCGAGATGCGCCGGTTTGCAGCGGCCTAGCGGTCTCCGCCGGCGCCGGCGCAGAAGAGGTCGTAGTCCGGGAACTGGCCCATCTCCGACTCGGGGATCTCGGGCGCGTTCTCACCGCAGATCGGGCAGTCGGGGTCGCGGCGGACCTTGAGCTCGGTGAAGCGGGTGCCGAGCGCCTCGTAGAGGAGCAGGCGCCCGATCAGCGGCTCGCCGATGCCGAGCACGAGCTTGATCACCTCGTTCGCCTGCAGCGTCCCCATCGTCCCGGCCATGACGCCGAGGACGCCGTTGGCGGAGCAGCTCGGGGCCAGCTCGGCCGGCGGCGGGGTCGGGTAGAGGCAGCGGTAGCAGGGCCCCTCGAAGGGAGCGAAGGTCGAGATCTGCCCGTCGAAGCCGAGGATCGAGGCGGAGACGACAGGCTTGCGCAGACGCACCGAGGCATCGTTCAGCAGGTAACGGGTGGGGAAGTTGTCGGCGCCGTCGACGACGATGTCGTAGTCGCCGATCACGTCGAGGATGTTGCCGGCGTCGAGCCGGCCGTTGTGCTCGACCACGTTGACGTCGGGGTTGAGGCCTTCGATGAAGATGCGGGCCGACTCGGTCTTCGGCATCCCGATCCGTTCGGTGTTGTGGATCACCTGGCGCTGCAGGTTGGAGGCGTCGACGACGTCGTCGTCGACGAGGCCGAGGGTGCCGACTCCGGCAGCGGCCAAGTAGAGCGCGGTCGGGGCGCCGAGACCACCGGCGCCGAGCAGCAGCACCTTGGCATCGAGCAGCTTCAGCTGGCCGTCGACGCCGACCTCGGGCAGCAGGGTGTGGCGCGAGTAGCGGTCGCGCTGCTCGGCGGTCATGCCGCTGGCGGCGACGACCGGCAGCCCCTGCTCCTGCCAGGCGAGGATGCCGCCGCTCATCGAGGCGACGTTGTCGTAGCCCAGCGCTTCCATCTGCGCGGCGGCGATCGCCGAGCGGTTGCCGGAGCGGCAGTAGAGGATCGTGCGGGCCGACTTGTCCGGCGCGGCCTCGGCGATCTCGTCGCCGAGCAGCCCGGGCGGGACCAGCTTGCCGTTCTCGAGATGGGCCTCCTGGTACTCGTGCGGCTCGCGGGTGTCGATCAGGACGACGTCGCCGCCCTCGATCTCCTCAGCAGCCTCGAAGGGTTCGATCTCCTCGATCGTCTGCGTACCAGTGGGGGGTGCCATCGCCAAATCTCCTAAATCCGGATCAGCATTACTTCAAAAAGTATAGCGAGGCCGATCCGGCTCGGGAACTAGCCGAGGCTGGGGCGCATCTGGCGCAGCCTCTTGACCCGCTCCTCGATCGGGGGATGGGTCGAGAAGAGGCCGGCGATGCCCTTGCCGGAGAAGGGCTTGACGATGTAGAGCGGCTCGGCCGCCTGGTTGACCTGCATCGGCATGTCGGTCGCCCCCTGCTCGAGGCGCAGCAGGGCACTGGCCAGGGACTCGGGGTTGCCGCAGATTTCCGCCCCGCCGGCATCCGCCGCGTACTCGCGCTGGCGCGAGATCGAGAGCTGGATGATGCTGGCCGCGATCGGCGCCAGCAGGACCATCGCCAGCGAGGCGACCAGGCCCAGGGGCGAGTTGTCGTCGTCGCCGAACCAGAGCAGCATGTAGGCGAGATAGGTGATCGCGGCGCCGATCGCCGAGGCGACCGACTGGATCAGGATGTCGTGGTTCCTGATGTGGGTGAGCTCATGGGCGAGCACGCCGCGCAGCTCGTCCTCGGAGAGCAGCTTGGTGATGCCACGGGTGACGGCAACCGCCGAGTGCTTCGGGTTGCGGCCGGTGGCGAAGGCGTTGGGCTGGTCCTGGGGGATCATGTAGAGACGCGGCATCGGCAGGCCGGCGCGCGTCGTCAGTTCGCGGACGATTTGGTACAGGCGAGGGTTTTCGGACTCCTCGATCGGCTTCGCTCGACTCATCCCCAGCGCCAGTTTGTCGCTGAAGAAGTAGGAGCCGAGGTTGATCAGGAGGGCGAACCCGAGGAACAGGGCCGCCGTGCTGGGGCCGCCGATCAGGGCGCCGATCACGACCAGCAGGCCAGACAGGGACGCCAGCAGGATCGTCGTGCGCAGAGTGGCGCCGAAAGTGGATTGCTTGGTGGTCTTCATCGGATCGTCTCGCTCCTCGGTTCGCTTGCCGGCCCAGTATTGCGGTGCCGGGAGGCGTTGAACATAGGTGGCAGCCCCCATTCGGGCCGGTGGGCCACCCAGGTGCTTCTAGGCTTGGTCGATGACCTCGGCGGTGATCCTCGTGCTTGCGGTGGCGGTAGCTGGCCTGGCAACCAGCCTGGTTCGCCTCAAACGCCGCTTCGGTCCCCTGGAGCGGCTGATCGAGGAGATGGAGAAGGTCGACCTCAGCCGCCCCGGGCCGTTGCTGCCGGCCTCGATCGACGGGGTCGGCGAGACCGCGGAGGTGGAGCGGATCGAGCTCGCCTTCCTGCGGATGATGCGCCGGCTCGAAGCCGAGCGGCGGCGCGCGGGGTCGGCGGCGCTGCAGGCCCAGGAGCAGGAGCGGGCGCGGGTCGCCCGCGACCTCCACGACGAGGTCAACCAGTCGCTGACCGGGCTGCTGCTGCGGCTCGAGGCCGCTCGCGAGGCGGCGCCACCGGCGCTGGAGGCCGAACTGGCGGAGACCAAGGCGCTCGCCAACCAGGCGATGCGGGAGCTGCTCTCGCTCGCTCGCCAGCTGCGGCCGACGGCGCTCGACGACCTCGGCCTGGTCGCGGCGATCGCGGGTCAGGTCGAGCAGCTGGCCCGCGGCGAGATCGACGCCTCGATCACGACCGACGGCGACTTCTCCGAGCTCGGCGACGACGCCCAGCTGGTCGTCTACCGGGTCGCCCAGGAGGCGCTCTCCAACGCCGCCCGCCACAGCGGCGCCGGCTGCGTCGAGGTGCGCCTGCGCCGGCTCGAGGCCGGCGGCGTCGAGCTGACGGTCGCCGACGACGGTCGTGGCTTCGCCTTCGACGAGTCCGAGGGCGGCCTCGGGATCGCCGGCATGCGCGAGCGGGCGCTGCTGATCGGCGGTGAGCTGACGATCGAGTCGCGGCCCGGGCGCGGCACCACGGTGCGGCTGACCGTGCCGGGAGAGTCGGCGCGATGAAGGTGCTGATCGCCGACGACCACGGGATCGTCCGCTCCGGGCTGCGGTTGCTGCTGGAGCGCCAGCCGGACATCGAGGTCGTCGCCGAGGCGGCCGACGGGGCCAAGGCGCGCGAGCTGGCGGTGCGGGAGCGGCCCGACCTGGCGATCCTCGACGTGAAGATGCCGAAGCTGACCGGGCTGCAGGCGACGCGGGAGATCAAGCGCCAGGCACCTGAGGTCGCGGTCTTGATCCTCTCCATGCACGACGACGAGCGCTACCTGTTCGAGGCGCTGAAGGCGGGCGCCTCCGGCTACGTGCTGAAGGCGCAGGCCGATACCGACCTGCTGGCGGCGATCCGCGCGGTCGAGCGGGGCGAGCCCTTCCTCACCCCGGAGGCACAGCGGACGCTGATCAAGGACGTGCTCGAGCGCGGCTCCAGCGGCGAGGAGGAGCTGACCCCGCGCGAGGAGGAGATCGTCAAGTTGGTCGCCGAGGCGAACACGACTAAACAGATCGCCGAGCTGCTCCACCTCTCCGAGAAGACGGTCGAGAACCACCGCGCCAACGCGATGCGCAAGCTCGGCATGCGCGACCGGGTCGAGCTGGTCCGCTACGCGATCCGCCGCGGCCTGATCGAGCCCTAAGGCCGGCGGCTTCGGTTTGATTGACTGCCCGGCAGATGACCGGCAATGCCGAGTTTCAGGAGAAACGCTGGCTGGCTCTGATCCTGTTGGCGGCGGCCCAGTTCGTGGTCGTCCTCGACGCCTCGATCGTCAACGTCGCCCTGCCGACGATCGGCAAAGCGCTCGACTTCTCCGACGAGAACCTGCCCTGGATCGTCAATGCCTACGTGCTCACCTTCGGCGGCTTCCTCCTGCTCGGCGGCCGCACCGCGGATCTGCTGGGCCGCCGCCGCGTCTTCATGGCCGGCCTGATGCTGGTCGCGGTCGCCTCGTTGGCGGCCGGCTTCGCCGCTACCGAAGGGCAGCTCATCGCCGCCCGCGCCGCCCAGGGACTGGGCGCCGCGATCATCTCCCCCGCCGCGCTCTCGATCGTCACCACGATTTTCCGCGACGGCGCCGAGCGCAACAAAGCGCTGGGCGTCTGGGGCGCGGTCGCCGGAGCCGGCGGCGCCGCCGGCGTCCTGCTCGGGGGCATCCTCACCGACGGTCTCGGCTGGGAGTGGGTGCTGTGGGTGAACGTCCCGGTCAGCCTGATCGCCTTCGCCCTGGCGCCGCGCCTGATCGCCGAGAGCCGCGCCTCCGACCAAGCGCGCGCCTTCGACATTGCCGGGGCGGTGACCATCACCGCCGCCCTCTCGCTCCTCGTCTACGCCGTCATCGACGCCAGCGAGGCGGGCTGGGGTTCGACGAAAACGCTGGGCCTGATCGCCCTGGCGCTGGTTCTGCTCGCCGCCTTCGTCGCGATCGAGCTGCGCTCCCGCAAGCCGCTGGTGCCGTTCTCGATCTTCCGCATCCGCACCCTCACCGGCGCCAACGTGGTCGGGGTCCTCGTCGGTGCCTCGCTCTTCTCGATGTTCTTCTTCATCTCGCTCTACATGCAGCAGGTGCTCGGCTACAGCGCCATCCACGCCGGGCTCTCCTACCTGCCGCTGGCGGTGACGATCAGCCTCGCCGCCGGCGTCGCCTCGCAGCTCGTGACCACGCTCGGCTACAAGACCGTGCTCGCGGCCGGCCTCCTCTTCATCGTCGCCGGGCTGCTCTGGTTCAGCCGGATCTCGGTCGGCGGCGGCTTCACGACGGACATTCTCGGTCCTTCATTGCTCGCCGCGATCGGGCTCGGCTTCTCCTTCGTGACCACGACCATCGCCGCCGTCTCCGGCGTCGAGGAAGAGGAGTCGGGACTGGCGAGCGGGCTCATCAACACCTCCCAGCAGGTGGGAGGTGCGCTGGGGCTGGCCGTGCTCTCCTCGCTGGCGACCACGCACACCGAAGACCTGCTGGGCTCCGGCTCCGGCCTGAAGCACGCGCTCACCGAGGGCTTCCAGGCCGCCTTCCTCGGCGGCGCCGCGATCGCGGCCCTCGGCTTCGTCCTCACCCTGGTCCTGATCAAGAGCAGCGACAGCCGTGCCCACGTCGAGATCGGCAAAGCCGAAGCCGAGGGCGCAGAGGCATAACCGACCGCTTCGGTAGGATTTAGGTCGATGCTGTTTTCGACCAAAGCCGAGTACGGAGTGCGCCTGATGGTCGAGCTGGGCCGCCAGCCCGGTTCGGCGCCGATCTCGCTCAACACTGTCGCCGAAGCCGAGCGGCTCCCCCTCTCCTACCTCGAGCACCTGGTCGCGAAACTGCGCAAGGCGGGCCTGGTCACCTCGACCCGCGGCGCCCACGGCGGCTACCGCCTGGCGAAGCCGGCCGAGGAGATCACGATGGACGCGGTGGTCGAGGCACTGGAAGGGCAGATCGCGCCGATGGAGTGCTTCCACGAGACGCCCGAGGGCAAAGTGCTCTGCTCGCACGAGGACGACGGCGACCGCGCCTGTTCGACGAAGCTGCTGTGGACGCGCGTGCAGGGCGGCGTGACCAAGGCGCTGGCCGGCACCACGCTGGCCGAGCTGGTCGAGTTCTCCCGGCCCGGCGGCCGCAGCGAGGCCGCGATCGCCCGCGCCGCCTGAATCCCAGACTTTCGAAACCCCAGAAACGGAGTGAGTGAAATTGGCTGAGCTGGAGATACGCAACCTGCACGTGCGAGTCGAGGAGAAGGAGATCCTCAAAGGCCTCGACCTCGACGTCGAGAAGGGCAAGGTGCACGCGCTGATGGGGCCCAACGGGTCCGGCAAGTCAACGCTCGCCAACGTGATCATGGGCCATCCGGCGCTCGAGGTGACCGAGGGCTCGATCGTCTTCAAGGGCGAGGACATCACCGAGGCCGATCCCGACACGCGTTCGCAGGCCGGCCTCTTCATGGCCTTCCAGTACCCGGTCGCGATCCCCGGCGTCTCCGTCAGCAAGTACCTGCGGATGATCATCAACGCCCAGCGCGAGGCGCGCGGCGAGGCGCAGATCAAGATCAAAGACTTCGCCAAGACCGCCCAGGAGGCGATGGCGCTGGCGAACATCCCCAAAGAGTTCTCCAGCCGCTACCTCAACGACGGCTTCTCCGGCGGCGAGAAGAAGCGGATGGAGCTGCTGCAGCTGGCGCTGCTGCGGCCGGAGATCGCGGTCCTCGACGAGACCGACTCGGGTCTCGACATCGACGCCCTGCGGGTCGTCGCCGAGGGCGTCAACCAGTTCGCCGGACCGGACATGGGCGTCCTGATCATCACCCACTACCAGCGGATCCTGCACATGGTCAAACCCGACTTCGTCCACGTCATGTTCGAAGGCCGGATCGTCAAGGAAGGCGGCCCGGAGCTGGTCGGCGTGCTGGAGGAGAAGGGCTACGGCTGGATCCGCGAGGAGGTGGAGGCGGGCAGCGCTGCCTAGCCTCCGCGGGGACATGGAGCCGGCGACCGCGAACAGCCCCACCCCGGCCGCGGCGTTCCCGATCGAGAAGGTCCGCGCCGCCTTCCCGGCGCTGGAGCGCGAGGTCCACGGCCAGCCGGTCGCCTACCTCGACAGCGGCGCCAGCTCGCAGCGGGTGCTGGCCTCGATCCAGGCGGTCGACCGCTACGAGCGCCGCCACCACTCCAACGTCCACCGCGGCTCCCACACCCTCTCGGCCGAGGCGACGGAAGCCTACGAGGGGGCAAGGGCGACGGTGGCCGACCACATCGGCGCCGGCGACCGCCGCGAGGTGCTCTTCGTCCGCAACGCGACCGAGGCGATCAACCTCGTGGCGCGGGCCTGGGGCGACGCCGACATCGGCGCCGGCGACCGCGTCCTCCTGACCGAGATGGAGCATCACTCCAACATCGTCCCCTGGCAGCAGCTGGCGGAGCGGGTCGGGGCCGAGGTCGACTGGGCGCCGATCGACGACGAGGGCCTGCTCGACATGGAGGCCTTCGCAACGCTGCTGGAGCGGGGCCCGAAGCTGGTCGCGGTGGCACACGTCTCCAATGTCCTCGGCACCGAGAACCCGCTGGCGGAGATCTCCAGCCTGGCCCACGCGGCCGGCGCCCTGGTCCTCGCCGACGGCGCCCAGGCGGCGCCGAAGCTGCCGGTCGACGTGGCCGAGCTGGGCGTCGACTTCTACGCGATCACCGGTCACAAGCTCTACGGGCCGACCGGGATCGGGGCGCTCTGGGGACGGCTGGAGCTGCTGCGGGCGATGCCGCCGTTCATGGGCGGCGGCTCGATGATCCGCAAGGTCGGCCGCGACGGCACCACCTACGCCGACGTGCCGGCCCGCTTCGAGGCGGGCACGCCGGCGATCGCGCAGGCGATCGGGATGGCCTCGGCACTGCGCTGGCTCGACGCGCTCGGCATGGAGTCGGTCCGCGAGCACGAGCGCGCGATCGCCGACTACGCGCTGGAGCGGCTCGCCGGGGTCCCCGGCCTGCGGGTCTTCGGCCCGCCCCGAGGCCCTGGGCGGATCGGCCCGGTCTCCTTCGAGATCGAGGGCATCCACGCGCACGACGTCTCCGAGATCCTCGACCGCCACGGCGTCGCCGTCCGCGCCGGCCACCACTGCGCCCAGATCCTGATGGACCGCCTCGGCGTCGCCGCCACCGCCCGCGCCTCCTTCGGCGTCTACACGACGCCAGAGGAGATCGACCGCCTGCGCGACGGCCTCGAAGACG
>DATBXZ010000105.1:0-10806 GCA_036513995.1 Solirubrobacterales bacterium
GAGGTCCGCGGCGTCGACCCTCCGCACCCGTCCGCCCATCTGCCCCGCCAGGTCCGGCGCCAGGTCCGCCGCCAGCCGCTCCAGTGCCTCCGGGTCGACCGCGACCGCCTCGAGCAGCTCGGCGCCGAAGCGCAGCGCGTGCTTGAGGGCGTGGAAGCCCTCGATGACGGTCAGCTCGGGGTCGCGCCGCGCTTTGCGGAAACGCACCGTGAGCTCGTGGTTGCCCATCCGGCCATCATGACTCCATCGGCGGTGACTGCACGAGCTGGTCGCGGCCCGCGGCCTTGGCCCGGTAGAGGGCGCTGTCGGCGCGGTCGACGAGAGCGTCGACCGTCTCGGCGTGATCCCAGCAGGCGAGGCCGGCCGAGCAGGTCAGCCCCGCGGGGGTCGCCTGCCGCAGGCGTTCGACGGTCTCGGCCGCCGGCTCCAGCGGGCAGTCCGGGAGGACGACGAGGAACTCCTCGCCGCCGAAGCGCACGATCGTGTCTTCGCCGCGCAGGACCGCGTCCCAGGCCAGCGCGCATTCGCGCAGGACCGCGTCGCCGGCGAGGTGGCCGTTGGCATCGTTGTAGGCCTTGAAGTGGTCGATGTCGACGATCGCCAGGCAGAGGTCAGACCCGGCGCGGCGAATCCGCGCCATCTCCCGCGGCAGTTGCTCGTCGAGGCCGCGCCGGTTCGGCAGCCCGGTGAGGGCGTCGCTGCGGGCCAGGGTCGCGACCTCGGTCAGCAGCTCCTCGCGTTCGGACTCGACCCGCTTGAGGATGGTGACGTCGGTGGCGCGGGCGTAGATCAGCGACTCGTCCGCGGCTAGCGTCGTGCTCCAACTCAGCCAGCGCCAGCTGCCGTCCTTGGCCCGGTAGCGGTTCTCGAAGCCGATGCCCTCGGCCCCCTCGAAGATGCTCGCCACCCCCCGTTCGCTGCGCTTGCGATCGTCGGGGTGAAGCAGCTCGAACGGACGCGCCGCGCGCAGCTCCCCGGTCGAGTAGCCGAGGCACTCCTCCCAGGCCGAGTTGAGCTCGACGGCGTTGCCGCTGCGGTCGAAGGTGCAGAGCAGATCACGCGAGAGGTCGAAGAAACGCCGCGCCCGCTGGTTGGCCGCAGCCCCGCGGGCGGCGATGACGCTGGTCAGGAGCATCACCACCGTCAGCGATACGGCGGTCAGCAGCCAGCGGGTCAGCGGCGAGTAGCCGGCGGTGCTTTCGACCACTCCCAGGGTGACGGCGTAGACGCCGAGCAGCCAGGCGAGGTGAGCGATGGCCAGCCGGCGGGGGAAGAAGTAGGCGGCAATCAGGGTCGCCCAGACGAAGATCGAGCCGTACTGGCCGGCGGCGATGCCGCTCTCGTAGATCAGCAGGCCGGTCATGGCCGCGGTGGCGGCGAGGACGAGGTGGATGGCCGCAGGCGGGACGCGGCGGGCGAGGACCCAGCAGAGCAGGCCGGCGACCGCCATCGCCACAGCGATGCCGATCAGGGCCGCGGTCTTGCCGCCGCTCGGGTGCGGCAGGGCGAGCGAGAGGGCGACGAGCCCGGCCGCGGCCAGCAGCAGGGCGCCGACCGCACGCGCCTCCGAGCGTCCGGGCGTCCGCAGTGCCTCCTGCTTTTTGAGTATCGCGGCCAATGCCCGGTAGGCATCGGCACCAGGCGCCGGCCCTTTAGTGGCGGGAGCGCACGACCTCGAACTGGCTCATCAGACCGTGGTCCTCGTGGTCAAACATGTGGCAGTGGATGACGAACTTGCCGGTGTGGTCGCTGAAGCGCCCGGCGACGAGGATCCGTTCGCCCGGAAAGAGGAAGAAGGTCTCCTTGAGGCAGTCTTCCCAGGGCGGTGGGGGTCGGCCGTCGCGGGCCAGCAGGTACCAGTCGTTGTGGTGCAGGTGCATCACGTGGGCGACGCCGGTGCGGTTGACGAGCTCCCAGACCTCGGTCGTGCCGAGCACCGGGAAGGCGTCGGCCCGGGCGGGATTGAAGGTCCTGCCGTTGATCAGCCAGGTGGTCTTGAAGAGGCCGCCGATCGTCACCTCCCAGGTGCGGTCGGGCTTGCCGCCGCGCCGCTTCCCCACTCGCTCCGCCCACTGCGGCAGGGGGCGCAACCGGCGCGGGACGCGGGTCCGGTCGGAGACCGCGCCGCGAGCGACCCGGAACTGCATCAGGGCGCCGACGTAGGAGCGGGAGCCGTCGGGGTTGCGGCCGCCGTGGCGGCAGCTGCGCAGCTCCACCGATTCGCCGCCGGCGCCGGCGAAGTCGACGATCACCTCGACCCGCTCCGCCGGCCCGATCAGGATCTGGTCGCGGCGGACCGGCCGCGGCATCAGGCCGCTGTCGCTGCCGATCTGGACCAGCGGCGCCCCGTTGGAGAGCAGCAGGTTGTAGGAGCGGAACTGGGAGACGTTGAGGATCCGCAGCCGGTAGCGGCAGGCGCTGACCTCGTGGTGGGGCATGAAGGCTCCGTTGACGAGAACGCTGCGGCCGGCGATGCCGTCGGCCGGCGGCTGCAGGCCGCCGCGGAAGGGATCGGTGAGCTGGTTGTGGCGGTCGAAGCCGCGGTCGGCGATCATCAGCGGGATGTCGCGCTCGCCCCGCGGCAGCGGCAGTGAGGCGTCGAGCTCGTCATCGACGATCCACATCCCGGCCAGGCCGCGCCAGCTGTGCGGAGCGGTGCGGTCGAGGCGGTGGTCGTGGTACCACTGGAAGGCGGCGCGTTCGGGACGGCCTTCCTCGACCAGGTCGTAGACGTAGGTTTTCCTCTCCCCGGGCGAGATCAGGAGGTCGTTGCCCGACTCGCGCGGCGAGAGCCCGCGGGGGATGTGGCAGAAGTAGGAGACCGGCTGGGACTTGGTCAGCCCGCCCGGCTGGCCGTCGAACTGGGTGCGGTTGTGGCCGCCGTGCAGGTGGACCGAGAGCTCACCCGCCCCGGCCGGCAGCTCGTGACGGAAGCTGACCTCGGTGCGCTGGCCGGCGGGTCGGCGGACCGTCGGCCCGGGAAAGGTGCCGCCGTAGGTCCAGAGCCTCGTCTTCGGGCCGGGCAGGATCTGCGCCTCGGCCTCGCGGATCGGGATCTCGATCTCAGAGCCGGTCAGCTCCCGCGGGATCGGCAGTGGCGCCTGGAACGGCACCCCCGCGAACGCGCTCGGGGTCGCGTCGCCGAAGGGCAGCAGCGCTTCCAACTGCCGTCGCTGGGGGACGAGCAACCCCAGCGCGCCACCGCCCAGGGCGCCGAGGAAAGCTCGGCGCCCCAGACGTGGCGTGGATGTGAACCGCTCGGACGTGCCGCTAGACGCCGGCCGGCAGGACCTTGACCGAGCCCTGCATCCAGGGATGGATCGCGCACATGAAATAGATCGTCGGCGTGGTCGCCGGATCGGCGGTCACCAGCTGGGAGAACGAGGTCCCCTTCTTTTCGCCGGTGAACCAGGAGTCGCCCTTGCTGGTGGTGCTGCCGAGGGTGCTCCAACCTGCGGGGCCGGCTTTGGCCGGGTTGATCGAGATCTTTTCCGTTTTCGGGTCGAACCCGTGCCATTTGGCGATCGAGAGGCAGATGTGCTTCGGCGTAAAGCAGTTCTTACGCGCGCTCGAGGTCTTCGGCTGCGAGCCCTTGGTGACCAACGAGAAGGTGTGCGGACCGACTTTTTTCGGGTCGGTTTCGTTGACGATTTCCAGGTTGTCGCCGACGTGGACGGCTTCCGGAGCGACGAACTTCAGCGCGCCTTTGACTTCCTGGATGCTGATCGTGTCGGTCGTGCCGGTCGGCGTCACTGCTGCGCCGGCCAGCCCGGGGCCGAAGGCGGCGATAACGATCGATGCGGTAGCCGCGACCGCCACGAGGAGATGCTTTCTCAAGGAGAATCCTTTCGAGAAGTTTGCGGAAAGTTGCAAGTTAATACGACGGCCGGCGGAGTTCAAGCGCTCCACGAAGCCGATGGCGCCCCGTGTAGCCTTCCCGCCGATGGCCAGCTTTCTGCATACCTGCTACCGCATCGGCGACATCGATCGCTCCGTCGCCTTCTACGCCAAGCTCGGCTTCGAGGAGGTGGCGCGGATGCCGATCGGCGACGAGGCGATCAACGTCTTCATGGGCATGCCAGGGGAGGACCCGCGCCTGGAGCTGACCTACAACCACGGGGTCGACTCCTACGAGCTCGGCAGCGGCTACAACCACATCGCCCTCGCCGTCGACGACCTCGAGGGCACGCTCGAGCGCCTCGCCGCCGAAGGGATCGAGCCGGAGAAGCCCCCCTACCGTCCCGGAGAACGCACCGAGGGCCACCGCATCTGCTTCGTCCGCGACCCGGACGGCTACCGCATCGAGTTGATCGGCCCGTAGGCCGCGACGCTAGCCCGGGCTGATGCCGCCGCCGACCGACGGCGGTGGGCCGCTCGGAGCCGGGGTGGGCGTCGGGGCCGGCGCCGATTCGTTGCCCCCCGCTTCGCCGCCTTCGGCTTCCTTGCCGCCCTTTTCCGCCGAGCCCTTTTCTTCTTCTTCGCTTTCGAAGCTTTCTTCTTCTTCGTAGCCGCTGCCCGAGTAGCCCGAGGCGGTGGTGTGGCTGCTGTCGAGGCCGGAGAGTTCGGGCAGGCTTTCGGGAACGTTGAATTCAGGGCATTCGCCTTCCTGGGCGGACGACATGTAGGACTGCCAGATCGGGCCCGCGGTGGGCCCGCCGAATCCGGTCGTTTCGCGGGACTGCGGGTGGCCGACCCAGACCGCGGTCGAGAACATCGGCGTGTAGCCGACGAACCAGGCGTCGGACTCGTCCTCCGAGGTGCCGGTCTTGCCGGCCTCCGAGGCGCAGCCGATCGAGGTGTAGCCGGCCCCGGTGCCCTGCGTGATTACGCCTTTCAGCAGCTCCGTCACGTCGTAGGCCTCGCCCTCGGTCAGCACCCGTTCGCCGGCGTCGCCGTCGGTTTCGTCGACCTTGCCGCTGGGGAATTCGACCCGGCTGATCGCGGTCGGGTCGTGGTGGATGCCGCCGTTGGCCAGGGTCGCGTAGGCATCGGCCATTTCCAGTGGCGTGACGCCCACCCGCAGACCGCCGATCGCCTCGGCCGGCACCGATTCCAGCGGCGATTCGATCCCCATCTGTTCAGCGGTGTGGGTGACGTTTTCGGAGCCGACGTCGAGGTCGAGCTGGGCGAAGACGACGTTGATCGAGTTCCAGGTGGCTTCCGCCAGCGACATCGTGCCGCCACCGGGCTCGTCGTTGTTGACGGTCCAGCTGCCGCCGCCGGGCAGCGCCAGCGTCATCGGCGAGGTGCCGTCGTAGTAGGTCGTGTTGGGGTCGATGCCCTGCTTGATCGCCGTCGTCAGCACGAAGGTCTTGAAGGAGGAGCCCGGCTGGCGGTGCGCCTGCCAGGCGTAGTTGAACTGGGCTTCGCTGGCATAGCCTTTGGTCGAGGCGAGGGCGACGATCGCGCCGGTGTCGGGATCGACCGAGGCCAGGCCGGCCGCCGGCCCACCTTCGGGGTAGCAGACGGCGCACCCGTCGACCGCTTCTTCGGCCTTCGCCTGCAGGCTCGGGTCGATCGTCGTGTAGGCCTTGAGGCCGCCGTTGCGGACGGTGTTGATCCCGTAGCGGTCGATCAGTTCCTGCTGGACCAAGTCGAAGAGGAAGGGGTCGCGGATGATCTGGTACTTGTCGCCGGGATTGAGGCCGAGTCCCTTGCCGAGCGCTTCGTGGTATTCGGCGTCGTCGATGTACCCCTGTTCGTCCATCGTCCCCAGCACCTCGTTGCGGCGCTGAGTCGCCGCCGCCGGGTCGAGGAACGGGTTGTATTCGGAGGGGGCCTGCGGCAGGCCGGCGATCATCGCCGCCTCGGTCAGGTCGAGGTCCTTGGCCGGCTTGCTGAAGTAGGTCTGGGACGCCGCCTCGGCGCCGACCGCGGTCTGCCCTTCGACCGTCCCGTAGGGGGCGGTATTCAAGTACTGGGTGAGGATCCAGTCCCGGTCGTGCTTGGCGAAGAGATCGTTGGCGAGGTGGGCTTCGATCAGCTTTCGCTTCAAGGTGTCTTCGGGGTTGTGGATGTAGAGGTTGCGGACCAGCTGCTGGGTGATCGTCGAGGCACCCTGCACCGGCTTGCCGCCTGCGAGCGCGTCCTTCCAGGCGGCGCGGGCGATGCCTTCGGGGTCGAGGGCGCCGTGGCTGAAGAAGTTCTTGTCCTCGATCGCCACGGTGGCGTCCTTGAGCGTCTGCGGCAGCGCCTTCGAGGGGACCGGCTGGCGGATGTTGTCGGAGCGGATGAAGCCGATCAGGCTGCCGTCGGCGGCGTAGATCGCCGAGGAGCGACCCTTCTGGACCGGCTGCAGGCTCGAGAGCGGCGGCGCCGAGTTGTAGACGCTGAGCGCCCAGGCGACGCCGATGCCACCGGCGATCGCGATCGATCCGCCGACGACGATGATCGGGATCGCGAACTTGTGCCAGCGAGAGCTGGGCGGCTTGCGCCGCCGCCTGCGATTGCGGGTAGCCATCGGGGTCAGCGATTGTAGAGAGGGGCGGTGCTTGGCCAGGCAGGCTCGGGCCGGGCGCAATCCAGCTTGCCGAGCGCTCGGACCCGGAATCCAGCCGGAGGCCCTAGGCGCGCAGCTTGTAGCCGGTCGAGAAGAGGCGCAGGTTGACGGCGAAGAGCGCCCCGGTCGCCGCCACCAGCGCCAGCAGGGAAAGCGGGATGCTGACTTCGGTGTAGCCGACGAAGCCGTAGCGGACGAGGTTGATCATGTAGTAGATCGGGTTGAAGTGGGTCAGGGTCTCGAACGGCTGCGGCAGCAGTTCGGCCGAGTAGAAGACGCCGCCGAGGAAGATCAACGGCTGCAGGACGAAGGTCTGGACGAAGGAGACGTCGTCGAACTGCTCGGCGCGGACCCCGACCAGGACCCCGAGCTGGGAGAAGAAGAAGCCGACCAGGAACAGGCCCGGAATCAGGACCAGGATGTGATCGATGGGCAGGTCGACCAGCAGCGAGGCGGCGACGAAGGCGAGCAGCGCGACGATCAGGCCGCGCATGAAGCCGCCGAGCGAGAAGGCGAGCAGCAGCTCCATCGGCGAGGCCGGCGAGGAGAGCTGGTCCTGGATCGCCCCCTGGAATTTCTGCTGCAGGATCGAGGAGGAGTTGTTGGAGAAGGCGTTGATCGACCAGGTCATCATGATCAGGCCGGGGATCACGAAGACGACGTATTCGATGCCGTGCAGTTCGCCCACCCGCGAGCCGAGGGCGGCGCCGAAGACGGAGATGTAGAGGAAGGTTTCCAGCAGCGGCGCCCCCAGCGTCTGTTTCTTGATCTTCATGAAGCGGCTGACCTCGCGCCGCCAGAGCGTGAAGAAGCGGATCTGGGCGACGCTCACGGCGTGACCTCGACCTCGGCCTGCGAGCGCGAGAGCTCCTTGCGGCCGACCAGGGCCAGGTAGGCATCCTCGAGGTTGGGCACGCCGTAGCGGTCGGACAGCTCGCGGCTACTGCCCTGGGCGACGATTTCGCCGTCGTTGATGAAGGCGATCTTGCTGCAGAGCTGCTCCGCCTCCTCCAGGTAGTGCGTGGTCAGCAGGATCGTCGTCCCCTCCTGGTTGATCCGCTGGACGTAGTGCCAGAGCTCCAACCGCAGCTCGATGTCGACGCCGGCGGTCGGCTCGTCGAGGATCAGCAGCCGCGGCCGGTGCATCAGCGCGCGGGCGAGGATCAGCCGCCGCTTCATCCCGCCTGACAGATTGCGGGTGCGTTCGTCGCGCTTCTCGGTCAGCGAGAAGGTCTCCAGCAGCTCCTTGGTCCGCTCACGGCGCTCGCGCTTGGGCATCCCGAAGTAGCCGGCGTGGTAGTCGAGCGTCTCCTCCACGGTCAGGAACCAGTCGATGTTGAGCTCCTGCGGCGCCAGGCCGACGGCCTGACGCGCTTCGCCGTAGTTGTCGATCGCGTCGTGGCCGAAGACCTCGATCGCGCCCGAAGTCGGCTGAGCCAGGCCGGTCGTGCAGTGGATCAGGGTCGACTTGCCGGCCCCGTTGGGGCCGAGCAGGCCAAAGAACTCGCCCGGCTCGATGTCCAGCGAGACGCTCCGCAGTGCCTCCACCCCGGCCGGGTAGCGCTTGACGAGGTCGGTGATGTGCAGGGCTTTGTCGCTCACATCCAGCAATCTATTGAGCGGCCGGGTCCGGCCCCTTCAGCCCCGCTATAAGTCTCCGATGGCCGCGCCCCTGCTTGCCGTCGACACCCCCTCGATGTTGTTCCGCGCCTTCTACGCGCTGCCCGACTCGATCGTGGGGCCGGACGGGAAGCCGGTCAACGCCCTGCTGGGGACCGCCAACCTGATCCTCAAAGAGGTCGAGATCCATCGGCCGCGCGCCGTCGTCCTCTGCTTCGGGCCCGATGCCGCCAGCTACCGGACCGAGCTCTACCCCGCTTACCACGCCGAGCGCGAGGCGGCGATGCCCGATGCGCTGGCGCCGCAGTTCGAGGTCGCCCATGACTTCTTCGCCGCCTTCGGTTGGACCGTCGCCAGCAGCGACGAGCTCGAGGCCGACGACCTGCTCGGCACCTACGCCGAGCGCGAGGCCGGGGCCGGCGGCCAAGCGCTGCTGCTGACCGGCGACCGCGACATGTACCAGTGCGCCGGCGACGGGGTGACCGTTCTCTACATCCGCACCGGCGGCAAAGGCGCCGAAGAGGTCGGGCCGGAGGAGGTGCGCGAGCGCTATGGCATCGGCCCCGAGCTGGTCCCCGACTTCATCGCCCTGCGCGGCGACCCCTCCGACGGCCTCCCCGGCGCCAAGGGAGTCGGCCCGAAGACCGCGGCCGAACTGCTGCGCAAGCACGGCTCGCTGGAGGCGGTGCTGGCGAACGCGATCCGCGAGCAGCGCCCGAAACTGCGTGCCGCTCTGATCGAAGCCGGCGACGACCTGCGCGCCTTCAAGGACATCGCGACGTTGCGCGACGCCGGCGTCGACCCGCCGCCGGACCGACCGACCGACTGGGCCGGCGCCGCCGCCGCGGCCCGCGAGCGCGGCATGAACCGGCTGGCCGACCGGCTCGCGCAGGAAGGCTCCTGACGCGGTCTCGGTAGCGTGGGCCGATGCCCTCGGCCCAGATCCCGTGGCGCGGGCCGGGGAGCGAGCGGCCCGACCTGCCCCTCCCTCCCGGCCCAATGCCGCTGCGCCGCGACGGTCAGACCCGCAAGCGCTGGCGCTATGTGGGCGTCTTCGGCGAGGAGCTGATGCTCTGCGCGGCGCGGGCCGAGGTCGGCCCCCTCGGCCAGTCGTTCTGGGTGGTCTGGGATCGCCAGGGCCGCCGTCACGATGCCCGCACGACGCTACGGCCCGGCAGCCGCGAGGTGCGGATGGACGGGCCCAACGTCGAGATCGACTCCCCCGGCCTGCGGGCCAGCCTCCGCCTCGGCGAGGTCGCGCCGATCGAGTCGATCTGCCCCAGCGGCTCCGGCTGGGGTTGGACCCGCAAGCGCGCCGGCGTCCCGGTCGAGGGCAGCGTCGAGGTTCCCGGCAGGCGCTGGGAGGTCTCGGCCCACGGCGTCGACGACGAGTCCGCCGGTTACCACCAGCGCCGCACCAGCTGGCACTGGTCGGCCGGCGTCGGCCGCGCCACCGATGGCCGCTCCCTGGCCTGGAACCTGGTCGAGGGCGTCAACGACCCGGCCGCGAACAGCGAGCGGGCGCTCTGGGTCGACGGCATACCCAGCGAGCCTCTCCCGGTCTCGTTCCAGGGCATGGACGCGATCGACCTCGGTGGCAGCGAGCGTCTCGACTTCGCCACCGAGTCCCGCCACGCCCGCGACGAGAACTTCCTCCTCTTCAGCTCCCGCTACCGCCACCGCTTCGGCACCTTCTCCGGCTCCCTCGGCGGCCTGCCGCTCGCCGAGGGCTACGGCGTCATGGAGCAGCACGACGCCGTCTGGTGAGCTAGCGGTACTCCGGGTTGGGGAAGTCGAGGCTGCAGCCGGCGTCCCAGGCGGTGCGTTGGTTGCCGTGGACGGGGATGCCACCGGCGTCCTTCAGCATCCGCGCCAGGTGGAGCATGTTCCAGGCGGCGAAGGTGGTGTTGCGGTTGGTGAAATCGTTCTCCGGCCCACCCGAGCCCTCGTCGAGGTAGGAGGGGCCGGGGCCGGCCTCGCCGATCCAGCCGGAGTCGGCCTGCGGCGGGATCGTGTAGCCGAGGTGCTGCAGCGAGTAGAGGGTGTTCATCGCGCAGTGCTTCACCCCATCCTCGTTGCCGGTCACCAGGCAGCCGCCGACCCGCCCGTAGTAGGCGTACTGGCCGTCGTCGTTGAGCAGGTGCGAGTTGCCGTAGAGGCGCTCGACGATCTGGGTCGCGACCGAGGACTTCTCGCCCAGCCAGATCGAC
Source organism: Solirubrobacterales bacterium (assembly GCA_036513995.1). Classification (GTDB taxonomy): domain Bacteria; phylum Actinomycetota; class Thermoleophilia; order Solirubrobacterales; family 70-9; genus VAYN01. Next base: position 10,330 of record DATBXZ010000105.1, read on the forward strand.
ATCCCGAGGACGAGGATGTCGGCCGCCATCACCCGCTCGAAGATCGCCGGCCACTCGTCGACGTCCCAGCCGTGCTCGGTCATGTCGGGCCAGACGCCGGTGGCGATCTGGCGGTCGACCGCGCGGATGCAGTCGACGGTGACCCCGTTGCGGCGCATGATCTCCATCGAGATGTCCATCAGCCCCTGGGTGTTGGACACCTCGGGGCTGCGCTTCAGCGTGCAGTTGATGAAGAAGGCCTTCAGGTCCGAGTAGTCGGTCTCGCTCTTCTCGCAGAGCTCGGCCTGCATCTCGTTCAGCTCGGTCACTTCGTCTCCTCGGTTGGTTTGGTCCTCGCAAGTGCGTCTTTACAGGCGGTGAAGAACTCGAGCGCCGCCGCCTCCTGGCCCTCGGTGCCAAGCAACTCGGCGTAGCCGAGTTCGGCGCCGCCGAAGCCGTTCGCGTTCCAGCGCTCGCCGGGAGCCTGCGGCGACCAGG
>DATBXZ010000106.1:0-3046 GCA_036513995.1 Solirubrobacterales bacterium
CTGATCCCGATCGTGATCCCGGTCATCGTCGGCCTGCTCAGCGTCGACGCGCTCGGCGGCCTGCTGATCGGCGTCATCGTCGTCGGCCTCTTCGCCGCGATCTCGATGACCGCCGGCGGCGGCGCCTGGGACAACGCCAAGAAGCTGATCGAGGACGGCGCCCACGGTGGCAAGGGCTCCGAGGCACACGCTGCCTCGGTGACCGGCGACACCGTCGGCGATCCCTACAAGGACACGGCTGGGCCGGCGATCAACCCGATGATCAAGGTGGCGAACATCGTCGCCATTCTGATCATCCCGATCGTCCACTTCTAGCGCTTGGCAAGCGAGAGGGGATGTGTGCCCCTCTCGCTTTGGGAGCGAAAAGAGGACGCCGCTGCGCGAGAGGGGCACACATCCCCTTCACTCGGAAGCGGTTAGTGGACGGCGGGATGGGCAGCACCGGCTTGTGCGCCTGGAGGCCGGTTTGCTTTGAAGGTTGTTAGCGTTTTGGGGGTGCGGGGGCTGAAAACGATCCGGCGTGGGGCGGGTTATCCGTTGCGGCGGTGGCCGCGGCTCTCGAAGGCCGCGATCTCCGGCGCCTTCCTGCTCGTGCTCGTCGTCGTGGGTGCCAACGCCTACATCCTCCTCAGCAGCGAGGGGGAGTCGACCGGGAACATCGCCGACGTGCCGCCGGCCCAGGTGGCGATCGTGCCGGGGGCCTTGGTGCAGCCGAACGGGAAGATGAGCGCGATGCTCGCCGACCGGGTGCGGCAGGCGTCGGCGCTGTGGCGGGCCGGGAAGGTGAAGAAGATCCTCGTCTCCGGCGATCACCACAGCTGGGACTACGACGAGCCGGACACCATGCGCAAGGCGCTGGTCCGCGAAGGCGTGCTCCCCAGGGACATCTTCGAGGACCACGCGGGATTCGACACCTGGGCGACGATGGTGCGGGCAAGGGGGATCTTCGGCGTGCGGGACGCCGTGGTCGTCACCCAGGGGTTCCACATGCCACGCGCACTCTTCCTGGCCAACGCGGCGGGGATCCACGCCACCGGGCTCACCGCCGATCTGCACCAGTGGGGCTACCAGGGCAGGAAGAGCGAAGTTCGCGAGGTGCTCTCCCGCGTCAAGGCGATCGCCGACGTGGAGCTGAACACGCCGGCGATGGCCGGTCCCTCGATCCCGATCTCGACTGCCGACGGGCGCGAAAGCTGGGGCCCGGCGCCGCCACCCGGGACGCCGCCGGCAGGTTCGCCTGGCCGCTACTAGTCGCAGTGGTCGAGGGCGTTGACGTAGAAGCGCTGGTAGGCGGGCCAGTGGGCATCCCAGTAGCCGCCCTCGTGGGCGCCCGGCCATGAGTGGGTGGTGAAGTCGGCGTTGCCGGCTTCCATCGCCTGGACGAAGCCTTCGTCGTAGGGACGGAAGGGGTCTTCGGTCCCGTAGTCGTTCCAGACCTTGGTGTCGCCGAAGGCTTCGGGGTCTTCCTCGACCGTGCCGACGACGTCGTTGCGTTCGAAGTCGGCCTCGTCGTCGAAAGCGCCGGGCGCGGTTTCGGAGCCGTCGAACCAGAGCGCGGGGGAGTGGCCGCCGACGGCGCAGAAGCGACCGGGGTTCTCGAGGGCGATGTCGTAGGCGCCGAAGCCGCCCATCGAGATGCCGCCGATCGCCAGCCGGTGGGGGTCGATGCCGAAGCGGTGGATGACGAGCGGCATCACTTCGTCCACGACCCACTTCTCCCAGTCGCCGTCGGCACGGTTGTGCCAGTAGCCGTGGACGCCGCCGGCCGGGAAGGCGACCACCGGTCCGCGCCGCCCGTGCAGGCTCGGCAGGCCGCGAAAGACGGCATCGTTGAAGGTCCCCTCGTAGCCGCCGCGCCCGTGCAGGAAGACCAGCAGCGAGCGCTCGCCCTCGGGCCCGACGTTGGGCGGCACGATCACGTTGACGCCGAGTTCCCGGCCGACCGCCTTGCTGTGGATCTCGATGTGCACGAGCCTGGCCCCGTGCTTGTCGACCGGCGCGAACACCGTCGCGGCGAGGACGAGGTAGGCGACGACGATCGCGAGCAGAGAGATCAAGGCCAGCGCCGTGCGCCTGCGACGCCGAATCTGCCCTCGCGTGGGCCTTCTTGCTGCGCTCACGGCCCGAACGGTAGCGCTAGGGTCGCCCGCTGTGAGCGAGGGTTGGATCAACGTCGCGGATTTCGAGCGGGTCGCCGCGGAGAAGCTCGATGCGGGCTCTCTCGGGTATTTCGCCGGCGGTGCGGGCGACGAGCTGACGCTGGAGGACAACGTCGCGGCCTGGTCGCGCTGGCGGCTGCGACCGCGGGTGCTGGTCGACGTCAGCGCGGTGACGACCGAGACCGAGCTGCTGGGAGGGCCGCTCTCGATGCCGCTGCTGGTGGCGCCGGTCGCCTACCAGCGGCTGGTCGACCGCGAGGGCGAGATCGGGACGGCGCGGGCCGCGGCCGCGGCGGGCACGGTGATGTGCCTCTCGACCCTGGCGACGGCCCGGCCCAGCGAGCTGGCGGCAGCGGTGCCCCCGGGCCGGCGCTGGTTCCAGCTCTACTGCTTCAGGGACGAGGCGGTGACGCGGGGGCTGATGGACGAGGCGGTCGAGTCGGGCTTCGAGGCGATCGTCGTCACCGTCGACGCGCCCCGGGGCGGCAACCGCGAGCGCGACCGCCGCACCGGCTTCAGGATCCCGGCGGGACTGGGCGTGCCCAGCGTCGCCGCGGCGATGGGGGTCGAGCGGGCGGTGACGATCGAGGAGACCTTTGCGCTGATGGATCCGGCGCTGGGCTGGTCCGACCTCGAGCGCCTCGCCTCCGAGTCCAGCCTGCCGCTGCTCGTCAAGGGGCTGGTGACGGCGGAGGACGCCGAGCTGGCGATCGCGCACGGCGCCTCCGGGGTGATCGTCTCCAACCACGGCGGGCGCCAGCTCGACCGGGCGCTCGCCACCGGCGACGCGCTCCCGGAGGTCGTCGACGCGGTCGCCGGACGCGCCCCCGTGCTGGTCGACGGCGGCATCCGCCGCGGCGTCGACATCGCGATCGCGCTGGCCCTCG
>DATBXZ010000107.1:0-2977 GCA_036513995.1 Solirubrobacterales bacterium
AGGCGGGCGAGGATCTCGTCCTCGGGGCTGGAGACGGTGGCGGCGATCGCGTCGCGCGCGTGCTGGCGCAGCTGCTCGTCGTCCCAGTCGTCGATTGCGACCCCGACGATCGGGCAGTCGAGCTTGCCGCGGGCCTCGAGCCGGTAGAGCGCCCGGAAGGTCATTTTCTTCGCCAGGTCGCCGCTGATCCCGAAGATCGCCAGCACGTCGGCGGCGGCATCGGTGTGTTGGCTGGCGCCCTTGCCCATTCGGCCGCCCAGGCTATCGCTCGCCGCGCCAACGCCTAGGATTGCTGCTCCGGCAGCGCCTACCTGTGGAGGTTTTGATGGAACTCGGAATCGTCGGCCTCGGACGCATGGGCGCCAACATGGCTCGCCGCCTGATGCGGGACGGGCACAAGATCGTCGCCTACGACGTCAACCCCGACGCGGTCACGACCCTGGCCGGGGAGGGAGCCGAGGGTGCCTCCTCGCTGGAGGACCTGGCCTCGAAGCTGAGCGCGCCGCGCTCGGTCTGGGTGATGGTCCCGGCCGGCGAGATCACCGAGTCGACGGTCGCCGCCGTCGCCGCCGCGCTCGAGTCCGGCGACGCGATCGTCGACGGCGGCAACTCCTACTACCGCGACGACATCCGCCGTGCCGCCAAGGTCGGCGAGCAGGGGATCGACTACGTTGACTGCGGCACCAGCGGCGGCGTCTTCGGCCTCGACCGCGGTTACTGCTTGATGATCGGCGGACCCGACCGGGCGGTGGAGCGGCTCGACCCGATCTTCGCCAGCCTGGCGCCGGGCGTCGGCCAGGCTGAGCGCACCCCGGGCCGCTCCGGCGACGTCTCGGCCTCCGAGAACGGCTACCTGCACTGCGGCCCCAACGGCGCCGGCCACTTCGTGAAGATGGTCCACAACGGGATCGAGTACGGGGTGATGGCCGCCTACGCCGAGGGCCTCAACATCCTCAAGAACGCCAACGCCGGCAAGGTCCAGCGCGAGGCCGACGCCGAGACGGCGCCGATGGAGCAGCCCGAGTACTACCAGTACGACCTCGACCTGCCCGAGGTCGCCGAGGTCTGGCGGCGCGGCAGCGTGATCGGCTCCTGGCTGCTCGACCTGACCGCCGCCTCGATGCAGGAATCCCCTGACCTCTCCGACTTCGCCGGCCGCGTCTCCGACTCCGGTGAGGGTCGCTGGACCTCGATCGCGGCGATCGACGAGGGGGTGCCGGCGCCGGTCTTGACCACGGCCCTCTACGAGCGCTTCGCCTCGCGCGGCAATGACGACTTCGCCGACAAGGTCCTGTCCGCCATGCGCAAGCAGTTCGGCGGCCACGACGAGAAGCCGAGCTAGGGAGCGGGGATGGCGCCCAGGCTCGAGGTCGTTGCCGACGAAAAGGCGGCGGCGCGGCGCGCCGCCGAGCTGATCGCCGTGGCGGGCGCTGCCGCGGCGGCCGAGCGCGGCCCGTTCGGGATGGCGATGAGCGGCGGCCGCTCGCCCTGGGCGATGCTGGCGATCCTCGGCGAGCTCGAGCAGATGCCGTGGGGTTCGACCGAGCTGTTCCAGGTCGACGAGCGGATCGCCTCGCCGGGCAGCGAGGACCGCAACCTCACCCACATGGTGCTCGGGCTCTCGATGGACCACCAGTCGGCGCTGCGACCGATGCCGGTCACCCAGCGCGACCTCGAGGCGGCGGCGCACGAGTACGAGACCTCGCTGCCGGAGCGCTTCGACCTCGTCCACCTCGGTCTCGGCCCCGACGGCCACACCGCCTCGCTGGTCCCGGGCGACCCGGTCCTCGAGGTGGGCGACCGCCGCGTCGCCCTCACCGGCGGCGAGTACCAGGGCCACCGGCGCATGACCCTCACCTATCCCGCGATCGACGCTGCCCGCCAGATCCTCTGGCTGGTCACCGGCGCCGAGAAGCGCGAGCCGCTGGCCAAGCTCCTCGCCGCCGACCCCTCGATCCCGGCGGGGCGGGTGCGGAACGAGAACATGGTCGTCGTCGCCGACGAGGCCGCGGCGCCGTAGTCCCAGAGATTGTTAGCGAATTCGCTAACATATATCTATGGTTAAGGCTGTGTCCGATCCACCCAGATCTACTGTTTCGCTGATCGAGCAGATTCGGCGACAAAGCGGCCTTAGCCAGGCAGAGTTGGCCCGACGCGCGGGCATTCCGCGGTCTGTTCTCAACGCCTACCTTCGCGGCAGCCGGGAGCCGGGAGCCGACGCGCTATTGCGGATTGCCGCTGCCGGAGGTATGGACCTCCGGGCTGAACCGCGTAGACCACCGATCGACCCAGAAAGAGCGAGTCACATACTCGTGCAGGTTCTTGAGCTAGCGGAGGCCCTGCCGTTTCGTCCGCGGGCGGAGATGCAGTTTCCACCTTTGGCGGAGCAGTTGGCCAAGCGCGGGGTGGCTGCGTGAGTGAGCTCGTAGACAAGCTCTTCGCGGTGCACGACGCGCTCAAAGCGCAGTCCCTGCCGCACGCGTTCGGTGGGGCGATTGCGCTTGCCTACTGCGTCGAAGAGCCGCGAGGCACCCGAGACCTCGACGTCAACATCTTCTGCGATGCGGCCGCTGCGGAGCGGGTGCTGAAGGCGTTGCCGGAGGGCGTCGAAGTCGGTGCCGACGACGTGGAGCGAGTTAAGCGCGACGGTCAGGCTCGCCTTTTCTGGGACGGGGTTCCGATCGACGTCTTCCTCAACAACCTCCCCCTCCACGAAGAGGTCGCGATGGCGGTCGTTTGGGTGTGGATGGAGGGCCGGAAGGCCCCCATGCTCGATTGCGCTTCGCTGGTTCTCTTCAAGTCCTTCTTCGATCGGACCAAAGATTGGGGCGACATCGAGGCGGTGGCGATGACGACTCCAGAGGACATCGAGACCGCGACCCGCAAGCTGGCGGATCTGGTCGGCGAAGAGGACGAGTCCTACAAACGGCTGGCTTCCATCCGAGACGCCAACCCAGCCTGATCTGAGCGTGTCGGG
>DATBXZ010000108.1:0-3075 GCA_036513995.1 Solirubrobacterales bacterium
CCAACCGGCCACCCAGACGCGGACCGAGCCGTCCGGCCCGAGCCGCGAGATCACTCCGTCAGCCTTCATCGCCGCGGCAAGATAGCCGCATCAAAGAACTCCGCTGTAGCGGTACAGGAGTCGATACCGGTGAGTGGACCACTGAAGCGGCGGCGGGCGCCGCCGCGAACTAGGAGCCGGTGGCGATCTCGGCGGGCTCGCCGCCGGGCATCCAGTGGGCCTCGACCGGCGGCGGGCTGTCGCGCAGGTAGCGCTCGGCGTCGAGCGCCCCCATGCAGCCGGTGCCGGCCGCGGTGACGGCCTGGCGGTAGGTGTGGTCGACGACGTCGCCGACGGCGAGGACGCCGGCGAGGTTGGTCCGGGTCGAGCCGGCCTCGGTGACGATGTAGCCGTCCTCGTCGGTATCGACCTGGCCGACGACGATCTCCGATTTGGGGATGTGGCCGATCGCGACGAAAGCGCCGCTGGCCTCGATCTCCTCCTCGGCGCCGGTCTCGGCGTGGCGGAGGCGGATCTTCGCCAGCTTGCCGTCCTCACCGGCGACGAACTCCTCCGGGATGTACGGCGTCTTGAGGGCGATGTTGTCCTTCTCGCGAGCGCGGTCGAACATGATCTTGGAAGCGCGGAACTCGTTACGGCGACCGACGATCGTCAGCCGCTCGGCGTACTTGGAGATGAAGATCGAGTCCTCCATCGCCGAGTCGCCACCGCCGATCACGATCACGTCGTGGCCCTTGAAGAAGGCCCCGTCGCAGACGCCGCAGGTGGAGACGCCGCGGCCGGCCAGCTCCATCTCGCCGGGCACGCCGAGCCTTTTCGGCTCCGCCCCCATCGCCAGGATCACGGTCTTGGCGCGGTGCTCCTCGTCGCCGAGGAAGACCTTCTGGACGCCGCCGTCGGAGAGCTCGACCCGGTCAACGTCGTCGGTGACGAAACGGGTCCCGAAGCGCTCGGCCTGGGCGCGAAACTGGCTCATCATCTCCGGGCCCATGATCCCCTCGGGGTAGCCCGGGTAGTTCTCGACGTCGGTCGTGTTCTGCAGCTGGCCGCCCCACTGGAACCCCTCGAAGACCAGCGGCTCGAGGTTGGCGCGAGCCGTATAGAGGGCCGCCGTGTAGCCGGCCGGCCCGCCGCCGATGATGATCACGTTCTCGATTTTCTTCGTCTCAGCCATTTTTCGCCGCCTGGAGTCTATTACTTTACTTTTTATAGTAGTGCCCTCGACGGCCCATCGCAAATCCCCCGATGGCCGGCTCGAGATCCGATTCCGCGCTGCCGCCGCGCTGCACCGGCAGGCCCTCCGTTTCCCAGCGATGGACCGTCTTGCGGAGCTGGAAGAAAGCGATTATGCCCGGCGGGATCGGCATCCAGAAGGCGACCAAGCGGAAGACCAGGATTGCGGGGAAGACGGTCGTCTCGGGGATCCCGAAGAGGACGAAGGCGCCGATCATGCCGGCGTCCACCGCCCCTACCCCCGCCGGCGCCAGCGGGAAGAGGTTGGCGACCATGCCGAGGAAGAACCCCTGGACCACGACCGCCAGCGGCACGTGCACGCCAAAGGCGTGGAAGGAGGCCCAGAGCACGCCGATGCTGGCCGCCCAGAAGCCGGCGGCGCCGAGCACGGCGAGCCCGCCGCGCGAAGGGTGGGCGAAGAGTCCGAGCGCGAAGCGGAACCCCTCGCCCAGCGTCGCCGGCACCTTGGCGGCGCTCTTGAGGAAGGCCTTGGCGCGCTCGCCGTGGGCATAGGGGGCCAGCCGGCGCTCCAGGTCGGGTGGGATCAGGGCGATCAGGACGCCGATCAGCAGCAGCAGCCCGGCGACGGCGGCGGGGATCACCGTCAGCTCGACCGAGCCCTTGCCGTTGAGGACGCCGGTCCGCAGCAGGATCCCGAAGACGATCAGCGCCAGCGGGTAGAAGGCGTAGTGGAGGGTGACGAAGGCGACCATCCGCCTGACCACGTCGCGGCGGCGCATCCCCGCCTTGCGCAGCGCCCAGTAGGTGAGGGCGATGCCGCCGGCACCGCCGGCCGAGAACAGCAGCGTCGCGGCCACTCCGGCCATGTTGATCTCGTAGGTCTCCCGCCACCGGAGCCGCAGCGCGTCGCCGCCGACGACCGCCTTGAAGAGGGCGATGTAAGTCGCGTAGGCAAGGACGTTGAAGCCGATCGCGACGGCGATCCAGACCGGGTCCGCGTCGTCGAGTTTGCCCAGCGCGTCGCCGAGCCCGACCAGCTTCGGGAAGATGAAGTAGATCCCGCCGAGCAGGAGGAAGACGACGATGACCGTCTGCACCAGGCGCCGCGTGGTGAGCAGCGGCATTTCGGCGGTCCCGTTGCCGTTCGCCTGGTCCTCTCCAGACACCCCCCGGACGCTACCCGCTCGCCAGGCGCTCCAACCGGCGCAGGCGTCGGTTGACGCCGTCCACGAGCGGCGCGGCGAACGGCTCGCCGCGCCTGACGATCGCCACCAACGCCGCCCCGGCGAGGAGATCGGTGACGTAATGCTCGCCCAGGTAGACGAGCGCGAAGCCGAGCGTCCCCGCGTAGGTCCAGCCGAGCGCGCCCTCGACCTTGCCGGCTTCGGCCAGCGAGAGCGCCGCGACCAGGGAGGTGGCGAAGTGCAGCGAGGGCATCGCCGCCCAGGGGTTGCCGCCGAGCGCGTCGTACATCTTCGGCCAGGCAGATCCCCAGGTGTCCTCGCCGACCTCGACCATGATCCGCCGCACCTCTTCGCCGGTCAGGCCCTGCTCCGAGGACCACCACGGCGGCGCCGTCGGCAGCACGAAATAGACGGCGCAGCCGATATCGAAGACGGCGGCCATCTGGCGGGCGGCGCGGGGGAAGCGCTCGTTGTTGCGGACCAGGACCATGGCCAGGGCCACGTAGGGCTCGAAGAACCAGAGCCAGTGGGTCCAGGTGAGGACGCGGTCGACGAGGCCGACCCGGGGCAGTCGTGCCAGCCTTCGCTGCAGGCGGGTGTTCGGCAGCTTGCCGGCGCCGAGGACGCGGTCGCCGACGATCGGGTAGCGGCTGCGGAGGCGGGCTCGCAGGCGCTCGGGGTCGTCGAAGGGGATCTC
>DATBXZ010000109.1:0-2647 GCA_036513995.1 Solirubrobacterales bacterium
AGGCGACCGATGACGGCATGGTCGTCACCGGCAGCGGCGGCCTCCGCGGGGGCGCGATCGAGTCCCACGGCGACCACCGCATCGCCATGCTCGGTGCTGTCGCCGGCCTGGCGTCGCGCGATGGTGTCGAGGTCGTCGGGATGGACGCGGCCGCCGTCTCGTACCCGGGTTTCGCGGAGGATCTCGCGGGGTTGGTGGCGTGATGGTGGTCGCGATCGACGGTCCCGCCGGGGCCGGCAAGTCCTCCGTCGCCCGCGCCGTGGCGGAGGAGCTCGGCTTCACCTACCTCGACTCCGGGGCGATGTACCGCTGCGTGGCGCTGGCCGCGCTCGAGTCCGGGATCGGCTTCGACGACGGCGACGCCCTCGGGTCGCTGGCGAGGGGGCTGGAGATCGGCCTCGACGGCCGCCGCGCGCTGCTCGGCGAACGCGACGTCAGCGCCGCAATCCGCGAGCCCGGCGTCACCGCGGCTGCCTCTCAGGTCTCGGTTCACCCGCAGGTGCGGGAGGCGATGGTCGCCCGCCAGCGCCAGCTGATCGCCGCCGGCAGCTACGTCGCCGAGGGCCGCGACATCGGCACCGTGGTCAGCCCCGAGGCGCCGCTGAAGGTCTTCCTCACCGCCTCCGACGAGGAGCGCGCCCGCCGCCGCGCTGCCGAGACCGGCGAGGACTTCGAATCCGTCCTCGACGCCCAGCGCCGCCGCGACGCCCGCGACATCGAGCGCGAGCACGGCGCTCTGCGGGCGGCCGCGGACGCGGTCGAGCTCGACACCTCATCGATGGGCTTGGAAGAAGTCGTCGGACGAATCGTCGGCTTTGCCCGCGAGCGGGACCTGGTGTGAGCTACCTGCGCCTACCCACCGTCGCCGTCGTCGGTTTCCCCAACGTCGGCAAGAGCACGCTCGTCAATCGCCTGGTCGGCGGCAGCGAGGCCGTGACCGCGGCCGAGCCCGGCGTCACCCGCGACCGCAAGCGCCTCGAGTGCGAGTGGAACGGCGTCGCCTTCGAGCTGGTCGACACCGGCGGCATCGACCTCGAGGACGAGGCCGAGCTGGCCCGCGACGTGCAGGCCCAGGCGCGACTGGCGATCGCCGAGGCCGACGCGGTGCTGATGGTCGTCGACGGCCGCGCCGGACTGCGCGCCGGCGACGCCGAGCTGGCGAAGACGCTGCGGGGCGGCGAGGTGCCGGTCCTGGTCGCCGTCAACAAAGCCGACAAACCGAACGACTTCGGCGTCACCGCCGAGTTCCACGGTCTCGGGCTGGGCGAGCCGTTGCCGATCTCCGCCACCCACGGCCTCGGCACCGGCGACCTGCTCGACGCGATCGTCGCCAAGCTCGGCGACCTGCCACCGCGCCCCGAGGAGGACGACGCCGTTCGCGTCGCCGTGATCGGCCGCCCCAACGTCGGCAAGTCCTCGCTCGTCAACGCCTTCCTCGGCTCCGACCGGGTGATCGTCTCCGACCTCGCCGGCACCACCCGCGATGCGATCGACACCGAGCTCGAGGTCGACGGGCGCCGCACGATCCTGGTCGACACCGCCGGTCTGCGCCGCCGCTCCAAGGTCGCCGGCACGGTCGACTACTACGCGCAGCTGCGCTCGGAACGGGCGGTCGACCGGGCCGATGTGGCGATCGTCGTCTGCGACGCCTCCGAGGGGGTTACCGCGGAGGACCTGCGGGCGGCGGAGATGGCGATGAAGGGTGGCTGCGCGACCCTGCTCGTGCTCAACAAGTGGGACCTGACCGCAACCGACATCGACGACGCTCGCGCCCGGGTCGAGCGCAAGCTGCGCCTGCGGCCGGCGGTGGTGACCTGCTCCGCCACCCGCGGTCGCAACGTCCAGGCGCTGCTGCCGAAAGCGCTGCAGCTGGCCGACCGCGCCGGCGAGCGCATCGCCACCCCGGATCTGAACCGCTTCGTCGCCGACGTCGTCGCCAAAGTGCCGCCGCCCTCGCGCCGCGGCCGGCGCCTGCGGCTCTACTACGCGGCCCAGGTGGGAGAGCGCCCGGTGCGGATCGCGATCCAGGTCAACGACCGCAAGCTGATCGTCCGCGACTGGGCCTACCACCTGGAGAACCGCATGCGCGAGAACTACGGTCTCGAGGGCGTGCCGCTGGTGATCGACTTCGTGCCCCACAGCGGTCGCCGCGGCCGACCGGATTGAGGCTCGCGACCAGCACACCGATTCTCTAGGCTTCCCGGCCATGCCTACCAAGCCGCTCGCCGAGAACGAGCACCTCTTCACCTCCGAGTCCGTCACCGAGGGCCATCCCGACAAGGTCAGCGACCAGATCTCCGACGGGGTCCTGGACGCGATCATGGCCGAGGATCCGGAGGGTCGCGTCGCCTGCGAGACGCTCGTCAACACCGGCATGGCAGTGGTCTCCGGCGAGATCTCGACCGACGTCCACCTCGACATCCCCGAGATCGTCCGCGAGACGGTCCGCGGGATCGGCTACGACCACGGCGACTACGGCTACAACTGCGACCACATCTCGATCCTCGTCTCGCTCGACAAGCAGTCGCCCGACATCGCCCAGGGCGTCGACGTCGCCTACGAGACCCGGGTCGACGACGCCGACGACGAGCTGCTCGTAGCCGGTGCCGGCGACCAGGGGATGATGTTCGGCTACGCCAGCGACGAG
>DATBXZ010000110.1:0-2042 GCA_036513995.1 Solirubrobacterales bacterium
GCCTCCTCTCGACTCAGCGTGCGGCGCAGCCCGACGAAGGCGACGGCGCCGAGGATCGCCGGGATGCCGAGCTGGACGACACGGTAGGCGAGCACCGCCGCGGTCGCCTGCGAAAGCGGGCTGCCGTAGAGGGTGAGGGCACCGATCAGGCCGCCGTCGATCCCGCCGATGCCGCCGGGGAGGGGGATCAGCCCGCCGAGCTGGCCGATCACGTAGGCGAAGACGAAGGCGGCGAAGGGCGGCGTGCTGCCGAAGGCGGCGAAGGCGGCGGCGAGGGCGACGACGTCGAGCGCCATGTAGCCGATCGAGCCGAGCAGGGCGTAGGGCTGCCGCGCCCGCAGCAGCCCGGCTGCGTCATCGACGCCGTCGGCGACGCTGACGGCGACGCGGCGGACGAAGTGGGCGGCGCGAGCGCGGCGGCTCTCGTGCTCCGGAGCCTCGCCCGACCCGGGCTCGACGCGCTCGAGGATGCGCGGCAGGATCGCGACGAGCACGATCGCGGCCACCGCGAGCCCGCCCAGCGCCCAGGTGAGGATCAGCGGGCCGCCGCCGGGGAGGACTCCGGTCGCCAGCGCCAGCCCGAAGAAGGCGGCGCAGAGGAAGTTCGGGGCGCTGGTGAGGACGAAGAAGGCGACGCTGCGCCGGGCGATCCGGTCCGTGCCCATCCCACCCTGCCGCAGCGCCCAGGCGCCCAGCGCCAGTCCGCCGACGCCCCCGGCCGGCACCAGTACGTTCGTCCCCTGCTCCGCCATCCCGATCTCGTAGCTGAACCGCCACCCGAGCCGGGTGCAGAAGACCCCCCGGAACGCGACCACGTAGGAGAGGCAGGAAGCGACCTCGAGGAAGAAGAGCGCCACCAGCCAGGCCGGGTCCGCATGCGCGAACCGCTCCCGAACCTGGTCGAGCCCGGGAAGCGTGCTTATGAGGAGCGCGACGACCACCCCGACGAGCACCAGCCCACCCGCGCGGCGAGCGAAGCCACCGGCGCTGAGTTGCCGCGGCAGCGGTTCCGGCAGAGGGACGGACATCTGCCCACGATCTTTGCAGGGCGACGCCGCGTGCCTGAAGATGGCTGCGAACCGGGTAGGAGCCAGACTCAACCGAGGAGAAACGAGATGCAGATCGCCAGCAACTCACTCGAGACCGGCAGCTGATGTGGGTGCAGCGGGAGATCCGGCTGCCGCCGCGGCCGCGCGGCTTCCACCTGGTCACCGCGGAGGTGCTCGATGCCCTCCCCGAGCTGCGAGAGATCTCGGTCGGGATGCTGCACCTGCTGATCCAGCACACCTCGGCCTCCCTGGCCTTGAGCGAGAACGCCTCGCCGGAGGTGCGGCGTGACTTCGAGGCCTGGTTCGACCGCGCCGTCCCGGAAGGCGCCCCGTACTGGACCCACACCCTGGAGGGCGACGACGACATGCCCGCCCACGTCAAGGCGGCACTGCTGGGCCCGTCCCTGACGCTGCCCCTCGCCGGCGGCCGCCCCGCGCTCGGGACCTGGCAGGGCATCTACCTCTGCGAGCACCGCGATCACGGTGGCTCGCGCGCCCTGGTCGCCACCGTCTGGGGCGAGCCGGCCTAGGCCCTTCGACCTCCGCCGCTCCGCTCGACGCTGGCGGCGGCGGGGATGAAGACGAGCCAGGTGAGGATCGCCAGCAGCGCCGCGAGGCCGAGAACCGCCGCGAGGTGGACCTTCAGCAGCAGCGCTCCTGTGATCGCCCCGATCAGCATCGCCACCACCGCTGCGGTCCGCCGCGAGCTGCCCTCGCCGTTCCCTCCGCCCAGCGGCGAGTCGGCTGCCAGGCCGGTCAGCGTCATCGTCAGCACCGTGGTCGTCAGGTCGGCGACTTTCGCCCTTTTCACGGTCGCGTTGCGGACCCCCATGCCGAAGGCGAGCAGTGCGATAACCAGGTCACCGGATAGCTGGTTGGGCGTGATGTCGAAGACCAGGGCAAGCACCGCGGCGAAGAGGACGACGCCGATCTCGATCAGCATCGAGCGCGAGAGGTGCACGGTCCGGGCCGGCAGCGCGAGCGCCATCCGGC
>DATBXZ010000111.1:0-2350 GCA_036513995.1 Solirubrobacterales bacterium
GCCGGCAGCGGCCACCAGGGGATGACCGCGCCGCTGGCGGTCACCGCAACGGCTTCTTCGCCGCTGCCGATCGTCGCGGTCGGCTCGGGCACCTGGACCGTGCCGATGGCGGTCTTGTCGCCGAAGAGCTTCTGAGCGACAAACGCGATCGCGATCACGGCCAGGACGACCGCGATCGATCTCCAAACCCAGCGACTCACGGTTCCCAGCCACCGGGCCAGCGCAAATCGCCCAGCACCTGGACCTCCGGCTCCAGCTCGACGCCGAACTTGGCCTGGACGCGGCGGCGGCCCTCGGCCATCAGCTCGAGCACGTCCGCGGTGCTCGCCGCGCCGGTGTTCTCGACGAAGTTGGCGTGCTTCTCGGCGAAGCGGGCGCCGCCGTGGGCGAGGCCGCTGCAGCCGGCGGCGTCGAGCAGCTGACCGGCCGAGCGGCCCTCGGCGCGCTCGTCCTCGGGGTTCTTGAAAGTCGAGCCGAAGGTCTTGATGCCCGAGGGCTGGGCCTCGCGGCGGCGCTCGCGCATCGTCGCCAGAGTGGCCCGGACCGCAGCCGGGTCGCTGGGGCGCAGGCGGAAGCAGGCGCGGGAGACGACCTCACCGGCGCCCAGGTTCGAGCGCCGGTAGGAGAAGCCGAGCTGGTCGGGGGTGCGCCGCTCGCTGCCGCTCGCGGTGCTGACCTCGATCCAGTCGAGGACGCGGGCCAGCTGACCGCCGTAGGCGTTGGCGTTCATCCTCACCGCCCCGCCGGCCGTGCCCGGGATGTTGACCCCGAACTCGAGGCCGGCGAGCCCCCAGCCGGCCGCCTTGGCCGCGGCCGCGGGCAGGCGGGCGCCGCCGCCGCAGAGGATGCGCTCGCCCTCGCGCTCGATCGTCGCCAGCTCCCCGTCCAGCTTGATTGCGAGTCCGTGGAATCCATCGTCGGCTACCAGCAGGTTCGAGCCGGACCCGACCAGTCCTACCGCCAGCCCCTCGCCGTCGGCCCAGCGCAGCATCGCGACCAGCTCCTCCTCCGTGGACGGGCGGCCGAACCAGTCGGCGGCGCCGCCGGTGCGGATCGTGGTCAGACGAGCCAGCGGATGGTCGGCGCTGACCCCGGGCGGCGGCACGCTCACGCTTCCCCCTCGACCAGCGACTCGCCGAGCCTGAAGACGTCGCCGGCGCCGATCGTGACCAGGACGGGGTCGCCGGGGGCGGACTCCCGACCGTCGCTCGTCCGGCTCCAGTCGCCTCCATCCAGGCGCTCGACCAGCGCCCGGCGGGCGCTGTCGGCGCCGGGAAGCCACCAGACGGGCCTCCCCCCCATCCACTCGGCCGCGGCCTGCGCCACCCGCAGGCCGCTGACCCCGGCCAGCTCCCCGACCGGCTGCTCGCGGGCTGGATAGACGTCGAGCACCACGACCTCGTCGGCCAGGCTCAGCGCCGCGCCGAACTCCTCGCCGAGCGCCTTGGTGCGCGAGTAGAGGTGGGGCTGGAAGACGGCGAGCAGATGCGCGGGCTCGAGCTCGCGCAGGGCCGAGAGCGCGGCGCGGACCTCGGTCGGGTGGTGGGCATAGTCGTCGTAGATGCGAGTGGCGCCGCGCGCGCCCTTGAGCTCGAGCCGCCGCCGCACCCCGGGGAAGCTCGCCAGCGCCGTGGCGGCGACGCCGACGTCGAGCCCGGCCAGCTCGATCGCGGCCAGGGCAGCGCGGGCGTTGGCGCGGTTGTGGCGGCCGGGGACCGCGAGGTTCAGGTTAGGCGATCCGCTGACAGCGTCCGCGAAGCGCTCGGCGCGCCTCCCCGCCGCGATCCGTGCGTAGAGCGGGTCGGCGGCGCCGGGCCCGTCCTCGCCGTCGCCCGTGGTGCCGAGCGGCAGCACGACGCCCGTGGCCGGCTCGGCAAAGCGCTCGAACGCGCGGTGCAGCTCGGCCAACGAGCCCCAACGCGTGTGGTGGTCCATCTCGACGTTGGTGACGACGGCGATCTCCGGCTTCAGCTCGAGGAAGCTGGCGTCGCTCTCGTCGGCCTCGGCGATCACCCACTCCCCCTCGCCCCAGCCGGCGTTGGCGGCGGCGCCGTCCTCGCCCACCCCGGGGACCTCGCCGCCAACGAAGAAGGCCGGGTCGGCGCCGATCGCCCGCAGCGCCCAGACCACCATCGCCGTCGTCGTCGTCTTGCCATGGGTGCCGGCGATCGCGATCAGCCGTTTCTCCGCGCAGAGCTCGGCCAGGAGGGCGCCGCGGTGGATCGGCTCGACCCCGCGCTCGCGGGCCAAGGCCAGCTCGGGGTTGTCGGCGCCGATCGCGGTCGAGACCACGACCTCGGCCCCCTCCGGCAGGTTGGCGGCGTCGTGGCCGATGTGCGGCTCGAGGCCT